>NZ_VRVA01000062.1:0-33283 GCF_008039945.1 Methylobacterium sp. WL64 | reverse complement strand
ACCCCGCGGAGCGGCAGCCCCACCCCGCGCGGCGGCATCCCCGCAGCCTGATCGCCAGCGATCGGGTCATCGGCACCGACGTGGGCCGGCCGGACGGCAGCAAGGTCGGCCGGATCGAGCGGCTGATGCTCGACAAGGTCTCCGGCCGGGTCGCCTACGCGGTGATGAGCTTCGGCGGCTTCCTGGGCCTCGGCGAGGATTTCTACACGCTGCCCTGGACGGTGCTGCGCTTCGCGCCCGAGCAGGACGCCTACATGCTCGACATCACCGAGGAGCAGCTGCGCGCCGCCCCCGCCCGTACCCCGGAGGGCACCGACCCGGCCGAGGACGGCGCCTGGGAGGAGCAGATCCACCGGTATTACGACGCCGCGCCCTACTGGGGGATCTGACGCGCGCCGACCCCGGGCCCCGCCCAGGCCGGGGATCCGCGACACGATCCTGCGCCGTGCGGGGCCGCCGGATCGTGTCGCGGCGGGCCGAGCCTCAGCGCTCCAGGCGCGCCACCAGGCTCGACGTGTCCCAGCGGTTGCCGCCCATGGACTGCACCTCGGCGTAGAACTGGTCGACCAGGGCCGAGACCGGGAGCTTGGCGCCGTTGCGGCGGGCCTCGTCCAGCAGGATGCCCAGGTCCTTGCGCATCCAGTCGACCGCGAAGCCGAACTCGAACTGGCCCTGGTTCATGGTCTTGCCGCGGTTCTCCATCTGCCAGGAGCCGGCGGCGCCCTTGGAGATCACGTCGAGCACGGCCTCCACGTCGAGGCCGGCGCGCTTGGCG
Organism: Methylobacterium sp. WL64; assembly: GCF_008039945.1. Classification (NCBI taxonomy): domain Bacteria; kingdom Pseudomonadati; phylum Pseudomonadota; class Alphaproteobacteria; order Hyphomicrobiales; family Methylobacteriaceae; genus Methylobacterium; species Methylobacterium sp. WL64. The sequence continues at coordinate 32,508 of NZ_VRVA01000062.1, read as the reverse complement.
AAGTGGACGCCCTCGGACAGCCCCTGGACCAGGCCGGCGATGCAGATCTGGTTGACCATCTTGGTGAGCTGGCCGGAACCCACCGGGCCCATCAGCCGGCAGGCGCGGGCGAAGGACCCGATCGCCGCCTCGACCTTGGCGTAGGTCGCCGGCTCGCCGCCGCACATCACGGTGAGCACGCCGTTCTCGGCGCCGGCCTGGCCGCCGGAGACCGGCGCGTCGATGAAGCCGAGCCCCTTGGCCTGGGCGACCTCGGCGAGTTCCCGGGCGACCTCGGCCGACGCGGTGGTGTGGTCGACGAACACCGCACCGGACGCCATGCCGGCGAGCGCGCCGTCGTCGCCCAGCACGACGCTGCGCAGGTCGTCGTCGTTGCCCACGCAGGCGAACACGATCTCGGCGCCCGCGACGGCCTCCCGGGGCGTCGCCGCGAAGGCGCCGCCATGGGCCTTCACCCAGGCCTCGGCCTTGGGGGTGGTCCGGTTGTAGACGGTGACGTCGTGGCCCTTCTTGGCGAGGTGTCCGGCCATCGGGCCGCCCATCACGCCGAGACCCAGGAATGCGACCTTCGCCATTGTTGTCCGCTCCTCGCGGGGCCGGATCGCGCCGGCGCCCTTCCTTCGCTCACGGCAGGCGGGGACGGGGTTCGGCAGCCGGCCCGTGAAGGCGCTGTCGCCGTGCCGAAGTCCCGATGTGACAGATTGGGCGTCGTGCCGCCGCCAAAGCTGCATCACAGCTCGGATCGCTTGCGTCAACGGCGGACGAATAGGATAAACCGCCACTGTAGCCCGGGACCCGCGAGTCCCAGCCGGCGGCCCCCGCGGCCCCGAGCGCGAGGCGGTCGGTCAGGGAGCGGGACGGATGGGTACGGCGATCGGCAGGCAGGTTCGCGACCACGGGCCCTGGGCCCTCGTGGGAGCGCTCGGCGCCGCGGCGCTGGCGATCGTGGCCACCCAGCGCGGCGAGACGATCAACGCCCTCTGGATCGTGGTCGCGGCGGTCTGCGTCTACCTGATCGCCTACCGCTACTACTCGAAATTCATCTCCGAGAAGGTGATGCGCCTCGATCCGAAGCGCCTCACGCCCGCGGTCCGGCACAATGACGGGCTCGACTACGTCCCCACCAACCGCAGCGTCCTGTTCGGCCACCATTTCGCGGCGATCGCGGGGGCGGGCCCGCTGGTCGGCCCGGTGCTCGCCGCCCAGATGGGCTACCTGCCCGGCATGCTGTGGATCCTGGCCGGCGTGGTGCTGGCGGGCGCAGTGCAGGACTTCATGGTCCTGTTCGTGTCGATGCGCCGGGACGGCCGGTCGCTCGGCGAGCTGATCCGGGCCGAGCTCGGCACGGTGCCGGGCATCATCGCGCTGTTCGGCACCTTCCTGATCATGGTGATCCTGCTGGCCGTGCTGGCGCTGATCGTGGTCAAGGCCCTGGCCGAGAGCCCGTGGGGCACCTTCACGGTGATGTCGACGATCCCGATCGCCATGCTGATGGGCGTCTACGCGCGCTACATCCGCCCGGGCCGGATCGGCGAGGTCTCGATCCTCGGCTTCGTCCTGCTGATGCTGGCGATCCTGGGCGGCGGCTCGGTGGCCGCCAGCCCGGTCTGGGGCCCGGCCTTCACCTTCACGGGCCCGCAACTGTGCTGGATGCTGATCGGCTACGGCTTCGTGGCCTCGATCCTGCCGGTCTGGCTGCTGCTGGCGCCGCGGGACTACCTCTCGACCTTCCTCAAGATCGGCACCATCGTCGGGCTGGCGCTCGGCATCGCGGTCGTCGCCCCGCACGTCCAGATGCCGGCGGTGACGAAGTTCGTGGACGGGACCGGCCCGGTCTGGGCGGGCAGCCTGTTCCCGTTCCTGTTCATCACCATCGCGTGCGGCGCGGTCTCCGGCTTCCACGCCCTGATCTCGTCGGGCACCACGCCCAAGCTCATCGCCAGCGAGGCGGATGCCCGCTTCATCGGCTACGGCGGCATGCTCATGGAATCGTTCGTGGCGATCATGGCGCTGGTCTCGGCCTGCGTGATCGACCCGGGCGTCTACTTCACCATGAACTCGCCCGCGGCGCTCGTCGGCACCACGCCCGAGACCGCCGCCGCGGCCGTGACCAAGCTCGGCTTCGCGACCACCCCCGAGGTGATCACCCAGACTGCCGCGGATGTCGGCGAGCACACGATCATCTCGCGCGCCGGCGGCGCCCCGACGCTCGCGGTCGGCATGGCCCACATCATCTCCTCGGCCATCGGCGGCAAGGCGATGATGGCCTTCTGGTACCATTTCGCGATCCTGTTCGAGGCCCTGTTCATCCTCACGGCCGTGGACGCGGGCACCCGGGCCTGCCGGTTCATGGTGCAGGACCTCGTCGGGCTGGCGGTGCCGTCGTTCCGGAACACCACGTCCTGGGGGCCGAGCATCGCGGCCACCGCCATCGCGGTCGGCGCCTGGGGCTACTTCCTGTACCAGGGCGTGACCGACCCGCTCGGCGGCATCAACACCCTGTGGCCGCTGTTCGGCATCTCCAACCAGATGCTGGCCGCGGTGGCGCTGACGCTCTGCACGGTGGTGATCTTCAAGATGAAGCGCGAGCGCTACGCGTTCGTGACCATCATCCCGACCGCGTGGCTGTGCCTGTGCACCCTCACGGCCGGCTGGCAGAAGCTGTTCTCCGCCGACCCGAAGATCGGGTTCCTGGCCCATGCCGAGCGCTACGCGACGGCGGCCGCCGAGGGCAAGCTCCTGGCGCCGGCCAAGAACGCCGACCAGATGGCGCAGATCATCCTCAACGACCGGATCGACGCCGTGCTGGCGGCCCTGTTCATCGGCCTCGTGGTCGCCATCGCGGGCTTCGGCATCGCCGCCTGCCTGAAGGCCTGGCGGGCCGACCGCTGGACCGCCCTCGAGACCGAGCCGCACCTGGCGCCGGCGGAGTAGGGACCGTCATGGAACCACAGCAGAGCCTGCGCCGCCGCCTCCAGGTGCTGTCCAAATGCGTCTGCGACGGCGCCCGGCTGATGGTGGGGCAGGGGGATTACACGGCCTACGCCGCGCATATCCGCCGCACCCATCCCGACCAGGCCCCGATGACCGAGCTGGAGTTCTTCCGCAACCGCGAGAACGCCCGGTTCGGCGTGGGCAACACCTCGGGGTTCCGCTGCTGCTGAGCGGGGGCGATGCCGTCGTACGGTGCGGGGCTCGTCGTCCCGCACCGTACGACGGCGGGTGCGCGCCTGCCCTCGGAGACCGGATTCGGCGCCTGCGCCGCGCCCGCCCGTGAAACCATAATCCGTGCGCGCGAGATCGGTCCCCGGTGCAAGCGCGGCCGGATCTTGACTCGGCCGCCACAATATCCGCCATCTCCGACCGCACGGGAGCTCGGCATGAGCATTTTCCAGGACGCCATCCTTCGGTTCGGCCGCACGATCATGTCGTATGCGGGCGATGCCGTCTTCCTCCAGGCGGCGGTGTCGGCCGCGGCCAACGTCATCGTGGCCGACGGCGACGTCGCCGAGGAGGAGATCGAGTCGGCGATCGCCGGCATCCGCGCCAACCCGATCCTCGAGAAGTCCTACGACACGCTGCGGGTCGAGCAGGAGCTCTACGAGGCCATCGCCCGAGCCAAGACCCGGGCCGGCCGCCAGGAGAACCTGAGCCTGATGGGCGCCATTGCGGAACGGCCGATCGACCAGCGCCAGGACGTCTTCCTGATCGGCGCCGACGTGGCCGATTTCGGCGGCATCAGCGAAGTCGAGCACAAGGCGCTCGACGAGATCGGCGCGGCGCTCCACGTGGACAAGTCGGCGCTGCTGCGCTGAGGCGGACGCCAAACCTTCCCTCCCGCGAAGGGGGGAAGGCCGTGCCGGTTCGGCCGCCCATCCGTCGATGCCGAAGAGTCATCGCCGTCCGGAGCGACCCGCCCTGCGGCGTCGCGGCCTGCCTCTTGCCTGCCCGGACATGTTAGCGAAACCGAACGGGTATTTGGTACGCCAACACGCGACGTGAACAGGCCGGCCCTGCGCCGGCCGGCGGAGACCGCATGGGACTCGTCCTCTACGCGCTCAAGTTCCGGATCACGACCTACGTGCTCGCCGTGCTGATGATGCTCGGCGGCGTCGGCGCGCTGATCGTCACGCCCAAGGACGTGCTGCCGGTCGTCGACATCCCGGTCGTCGTCGTGGTCTGGACCTATACCGGCCTGTCCACGCCGGAGATGGAACAGCGCATCACGACCTATGCCGAGTACGGCATCTCCAACAACGTCAACAACATCCGCCGGATGGAGTCGACCACGCTGCAGGGCACGGCGGTGCAGCGGATCTACTTCGATCCCGCGGTCAGCATCGACCTGGCCATCGCCCAGGTCGTGTCCTCCACCAACTCGATCCGGGCCGCGATGCCGGCCGGCACCCAGCCGCCGATCATCGTGCGCTACTCGGCCTCCTCGGTGCCGGTGATCCAGCTGGCGCTGACCTCCGCCAAGGACAGCCTCAACCAGGTCTACGACTACGCCCAGTACCGGATCCGGCAGACCCTGGCGCAGGTGCCGGGCTCGACCCTGCCGGCGCCGTTCGGCGGGGCGCCCCGGCAGATCATGGTCGATCTCGACCTCAACGCCCTCCAGGCGCTCGGCCTGACGCCGCTCGACGTCACCAACGCCATGACGGCCCAGAACCTGACGGTGCCGTCCGGCCTCGCCAAGATCGGCGAGCAGCAATACCCGATCCAGCTCAACGCCACGCCGCCCTCGATCGAGACCCTCAACCTCGCGCCGATCAAGGTGGTGGCCGGCCAGCCGGTGCTGATGCGCGACGTCGCCTATGTCCGCGACGGCGGGCCGCCGCAGATCAACGTGGTCCGGGCCGATGGCGGCCAGGCCGTGCTGATGCAGGTGATCAAGAACGGCACCGCCTCGACGCTGAACGTCGTCAACAACGTCAAGGCGGCGATGCCGACGATCCGGGCCGCCGCTCCCGAGGGGCTGACGATCAAGCCGCTGTTCGACCAGTCGGTGTTCGTCTCGAACGCCATCGAGGGCGTGCTGCACGAGGCCGCCATCGCGGCGGCGCTCACGGGGCTGGCGATCCTGCTGTTCCTGGGCTCCTGGCGCTCGACCCTGATCGTGCTGATCTCGATCCCGCTCTGCGTGATGACCTCGCTGGCCGTGCTGGCCGCACTCGGCGAGACCATCAACGTGATGACCCTGGGCGGCCTCGCGCTCGCGGTCGGCATCCTGGTGGACGACGCCACGGTGGCGATCGAGAACACCTACCGGCTGTTCGAGGAGGGCGAGGAGTTCCGCGAGAGCGTGGTCCACGGCGCCGCCGGCATCGCCAAGCCGGCGCTGATCTCGACGCTGTCGATCTGCGCAGCGTTCACGGCGGTGTTCGCGCTTGCCGACACGCCGAAATACCTGTTCACCCCGCAGGCACTCGCGGTCGTGTTCGCGATGCTGACCTCCTACCTGCTGTCGCGCACCCTGGTGCCGCTGCTGATCGACGTGATCGTGGCGCCGGAATACGCCCAGAAGCACGCCAAAGACCGGAACGCGGCCGATCCGCCCCGCCGGGGCCGGATCGCCCGGGCGTTCGGCCTCGTCTCGGGACCCGTGTTCCGCCTCGCCGGGCGCGCCCACGGGGCGTTCGAGCGCGGCTTCAGCCGGTTCCACCGGGGCTATATCGGGCTGCTGCACGCGGTGCTGGCCCGCCGGATCGCCACGTTGGCCGTGGTTGGGCTCGTGTTCGGGACGACCGGCGTGCTGTTCGTCTTCGTCGGGCAGGATTACTTCCCGCAGATCGAGGCGAGCCAGATGACCCTGCACCTGCGCACCCGCACGGGTATGCGCATCGAGACCACCCAGCAGGTCTTCGCGGAGGTTGAGGACACGGTCCGGGAGGTGATCCCGCCGGGCGAGATCGAGCAGATCCTCGACAACATCGGCCTGCCCTCGACCAACTACAACTTCGCTTTCTCGGACGGCTCGTTCGTCTCCTACAACGATGGCCAGATGCTGATCAGCCTGAAGGAGGGCCACGGCTCGGTCGCCGGCTACATGAAGCGCCTGCGCGCGGTGCTGATGCAGCGTTTCCCCGACCTGATCGCCTATTTCCAGCCCGCCGACATGATCACCCAGATCCTGAACTTCGGCGTCATCACGCCGATCGACGTGCAGGTCTCCGGCCGGAACAAGGAGAAGGACCTGGAGGTCGCCCAGCGCATCGTCCAGCGGCTCAAGCACACCAAGGGCCTGGTCGACGTCCACCTGCAGCAGATCGTCAACGAGCCGCAATTCTACGTGGACGTCGACCGGCGCCTCGCCTCCGAACTCGGGCTCACCGAGCAGCAGGTGGCGCAGAACATGAACATCTCGCTGTCGGGCAGCTACCAGGTGACGCCGAACTTCTGGCCCGATCCCAAGACCGGCATCCCCTACCAGCTCTGGGTGCAGACGCCGGAATACCGCAACGCGTCGCTGGCCGACCTGCGCAACACGCCGATGTTCGTGCGCGCGGCCGCGACCGCGGGCACCGGCCCCGGCGTGCTGACCCTGCTGTCGAGCCTCGCCGAGCTGCGCCGGGTGCCGACCCAGACGGTGATCAACCACGTCAACATCCAGCCGACCTTCGACGTCTTCGCCTCGGTCCAGGACCGCGACCTCGGCTCGGTCGCCCGCGAGATCGACGCGATCGTCCAGGACGAGCAGAAGAACCTTCAGGCGCCCGACAAGATCGCGGTGCGCGGCCAGATCGAGAACATGCGCAGCGCGTTCTTCCGCCTGGAGATCGGGCTCGGGATCGCGCTGATCGCCGTCTACCTGCTGATGGCGGTGAACTACCAGAGCTGGGGCGACCCGTTCGTGGTGATCGCAGCCCTGCCGATGGCGTTCTGCGGCATCACCTTCGCGCTGTTCATCACCGGCACGACCTTCTCGATCCCGTCGATCTTCGGGGCGATCATGTCGGTGGGCATCGCCTCGGCGAACTCGATCCTGCTCGTCACCTTCGCCAAGGAGCACCGGGAAGCCACCGGCTGCAGCGCCCTCGAGGCGGCGATCACGGCCGGCGAGACCCGGCTCAGGCCCGTGCTGATGACCGCCTCGGCGATGTTCTTCGGCCTCATCCCGATGGCGCTTGGCACCGGCGAGGGCGGCGAGCAGAACGCCGCGCTCGCCCGCGCCGTGATGGGCGGCATCGCCTTCGCCACCCCGGCGACCCTGCTGCTGGTGCCGTTCCTCTACGTGCTGCTGCGCAGCGGGCCCGCGCAGCCGGTTCAGGATTATCTGGGGGCGGAGGGCGCGCAGGCGGCCTGAGGGATCTTGTTATCCGCCGCCGCCTCGGGCGCGTCTCGGCCCTGCGATCCCGAGCCCGCGATTTATACCCGCGATTCCAGGCCTTCCCGCAGCGTGCCTCACCCGCGTCGGCCGGGAAACTCCTTGGCGAGCCTGCGCCGCAGCTGCTCCATGAGGGCGCGCAGCTGTGGCGAACCGGTCCTTGCGATGAGGGCGTTCAGCGCGGCGATCGTCTCGTCGAGCTTCTTGAGGTCTTCGTCGGCCATGTCCGGGCTCGGGAGGAATCGCGCCCGAACACCTACGTAAGAACGGCCCGTTCCGTTTCCCCCGAATGGGGGACGGACGCATGCGACTTTCGTCCCGGGTCACCCGGTCCGGCGCGCACCGGATCCGGGCGCCGCCCCTCACCCGGCCGGCGGGACGGCCACGAAGGTGACCACCACGCCCGCGATCGCGCCCGTCTGGACCCGGTAGGGCACGATCCGCACGAGGTGGTGCTGGCTCGGTGTCTCGCCGGAGGGCTCGATCCGGCGCTCGATGTCCTGCCCGGCGGACAGCACGCTCCGCAGGTCCTCGGCGAGGTCCGGATAGGCCGGTCGCAGGGCGAAGTCGGTGAGCGGCCGGCCGCGGTCGCCCTCCTGGATCGGGACGAACTGCGCCACCGCCGGCGTGAACGTCCGGATGACGAGGTTGCGGTCGAGGAACACGGTGGCCAGGCCGCTGGCGTTGAACAGGTTGCGCAGGTCGCCGTTCGCCCGGTCGAGGTCGTCGATCTTGCCGCTCAGCTCGCTGTTGACCGTCTGCAGCTCCTCGTTGAGCGACTGCAGCTCCTCCTTGGACGCTTCGAGCTCCTCGTTGGTCGATTGCAGCTCCTCGTTCACCGAGATCAGCTCCTCGTTGGACGATTTCAGCTCCTCCAGCGCGGTCTCGTATTCCTCGATCATGGTCTGCAGCCGCTCGCGGGTGTCGCGCAGCTCGCGCTCCAGTTGCAGCACGTCCGTATCCGGTCGCAGCTGCGTGTCGCGCGCCTCGTCCGCCGCCCGGCTGAGGGATGGGCCCTGGTCGTGGAACAGCACGAGCAGCAGCGGCTCGGCGCCGTCGCCCTGCATCAGCGGCTCCACCGTGACGGAGGCCAGCTGCACGCGCCCCTCCTCGCCCTCGATCGCGAGGTTGTCGCGCCGGGCCGGCCGGCGCGTCTCGATCGCCTCGCGCAGGGCCGAGCGCAGATCCAGGCGCAGCCCCCGCCGCGCCAGCGTCAGAAGCTGACGGCTCGGCAGCCCGACCGGGGCCTCCAGGTACTTGCCGGTCCGCGGCGAGTAGTGGACGATGTCGCCGTCCCGGTCGACCACCACGTGCGGCGACGCGAAGCGCTCGATGACGTGGCTCTCGACCAGCTGGCGCAGGGGCGGCCCGGCCTGGTGCATCGGCGAGGCCGACCGGAGGCCGCGGTTGAACGCGGCGGTGCGGCCGAACGGGGCCGGCTGCGTGCCGGTGACGGTCAGCGGCAGCCGCGCGGCGTACCCGTCGGTCTCCCGGGCCTGGAAGATGCGGTGCTTCCGTTCGACCGTCGTGAACAGGTCGGTGAACTGGCTGATGTTCTCCGCCGTGCCCAGGAACAGGTAGCCGCGCGGGCGCAGGGCGTAGTGGAAGATCGGGATGACCTGCGCCTGCACGGCCTGGCCGAAATAGATCAGCAGGTTGCGGCACGAGACGAGGTCGATCCGGGAGAATGGCGGGTCGCGGATCACGCTGTGGGGCGAGAACACGCACAGTTCGCGCACCTCCTTGGTGATCACGTAGGAGCCGCCGTCGCTCGTGAAGAAGCGCTTGCGCCGCTCGGGGGAGACGGTGTCGAGCAGCGCCTCCGGGTAGCGGCCGGCTCGGGCCACGCCCAGGGCCAGGTCGTCGATGTCGGTGGCGAAGATCTGCACCCGGGGCACGGAGCGCATCCCATCCATGAGCTCGCGCATCAGCATGGCGAGGGAATAGACCTCCTCGCCGGTGGCGCAGCCGGGCACCCAGGCCCGGATGGTGTCGCCAGCTCCGCGGCCCTCGAACAGGCGCGGCAGCACCTGGGCCTTGAGCACCTCGAACGCGCTGGAATCGCGGAAGAAGTTGGTGACGTTGATCAGCAGGTCGCGGAACAGGGCCGTGACCTCGTCGCCGTCCTGGCGCAGGCGCTCGACATAGTCCTCGACCCGCGCGAGGCGGGCGATCTGCATGCGCCGCTGCACCCTCCGGATGAAGGTCCGGGGCTTGTAGCCGGAGAAGTCGTGGCCGATCTGCTCGCGCAGCAGCCCGTAGATCTCCGCGGTCGCCGCCTTGGCGGCCGCCCCCTGCAGATCCTCGATCACGCCGAAGCTGCGGGCATACTCGAGGAGCTTGGCCGCGATCTCGTCGGCCGGGAGCGCGAAGTCGATCAGGCCGGTGGCGATGGCGCTGGCCGGCATGTCGGGGTGGCGCGGGGCGGTGCCGTCGGCGACCTGGGCGAAGGTCAGGCCGCCACGCTCCTTGATCGCCTTGATACCGAGCGTGCCGTCGGTGCCCCCGCCCGACAGGATGATGCCGATCGCGTACTCGCCGCACGCCTTGGCGAGGTCGCTGAAGAACAGGTCGATCGGGTTGCGCTCGCGCCGGACCGGATCCTGCTCGCGGATCGTCAGGCATCCATCCTGGAGCCCGAGGATGGCGCGGGCGGGCAGCACGTAGATATGCCCGGGCTCGACCCGCATCCCATGTGCCGCCACCATCACCGGCATCGGCGTCAGGCGGGCCAGCACCTCGTGCAGCAGGCTCTCGCGGTCCGCACTGATATGGGTGACGACGACGTAGGAAAGGCCGCCGTCGAGACCGAGGCCGGCGAACAGCGTGTCGAGGGCCTCGATGCCCCCCGCGGAGGCGCCGATGCCGACGATGGGGAAGGGCGCTGCGTCGTCAGCCATCGGCAGGATCCACGGGACCGGGGAGTGGAGCCCGTCGGCGCTGCGGACGGCGTCGGCATGGTCCGGGGCGGCGGGAACGGGGTCTCACGGAGAAATGTCGTGGCCCGCGTCCGTCACCGGGTCAAGCCGCGCCCATGATGTCCCGCCTCACGATGTCCCGCGCGCGCGGGCCAGGATCTCGCGTGACCGCTGCGTGGTCGCCCGCGCCGCGCCGATCGCGTCCGCGATTTCCTGCGACAGCCGGCGCGCCCGGGTGGTCTGCTTCGGCCTGATCTGCCGCTGCGGGTCGCGCAGCCGCTCGGCGAAGGGGATCTCCATCAGGATCTCGCCGGCCTCGTTCGTGATCACGAACGCATACGGCATCGGGCTCAAGCCCTCGCGGATGAGGTCGATCGCCATGTCGGGAATCGACGCGCAGGCTTCGAGATAGGCGGTCTCGATATTCGGCATCGTCAGCCCGTCTTCGTCCGGGTCGAGGCCGGTGGGCGTACGCAAATGAAAGTAGAACAGGGGCACGGGCGCCTCACGAATGCGGCCGCGCCGTTCGGGTGGACCATCGCGTTCATAACGCCGGACGATACAATCCGGTCTCACATGCGTTAAGAGCGATTTGAACTGCGTCCATTGGCGCGGGTTGACCTGTGATGCGGAGGCTGCCGATGCTCAACCCTCTCATCGCAAAGCTCGAGCAGTTCACGCACCTGTCGGACATCGACCGGGCGGGGCTACAGAACCTGGTCGCCGAACCGTTACGCTGCTACCGGCCGGGCACCGACATCGTGTCCGAGGGTGACGACCCGAAGGTCGTGCGCCTCGTCCTGGCCGGCTGGGCCTACCGCTACAAGCAGTTGCCGGACGGGCGCCGCCAGGTGGTGGCGCTGTTCCTGCCCGGCGACCTGTGCGACCACACCGTCTTCGTGCTGTCCGAGATGGATCATTCCATCGGCGCGCTCAGTGCCGTGACCCTGGTCGAGATCCAGCCCGCGACCTTCGAGACGTTGATGGCCGAGCATCCGCGCGTGACGCGGGCGCTGTGGTGGGAAGGGCTGGTGAGCGCCGCGGTACAGCGCGAGTGGATGCTGAACCTCGGCCGCCGCAGCGCCGGCGAGCGGCTGGCCCACGTGTTCTGCGAGGTGTTCTACCGCCTGCGCGGCATCGGGCTGACCCAGGGCACCACCTGCGACATGCCCCTGACGCAGACCGACCTCGCCGACCTGATCGGCATGACGCCGGTGCACGTCAACCGCGTGCTGCAGATGCTGCGCCGGCAGAGGCTGGTCGAGCTGAAGAGCCGCCGCCTGACCATCCCGGACCTGCCGACCCTGGAGAAGGCCGCGCTGTTCAACCCGAACTACCTGCACCTCGACCATGTCGGCGCCCGCTTCGACGCCGTGGGAGAGCACCCGGCCGCCGTCGCACGGTACGGGGCCTGACCGGCGGGCGGTCTCCGTGCTTGGCGGCCGGTGCGCGCGCTCCGTTGCCTGAGAGCGCTCGTCGCCGACGTGGAGACCGGTTCGGCGGCGAGCGCGCTGGATCACGGACCGAGAGCCCCTCCCGATCGCACCGTGATCGGGAGGGGCTCCGGGATGTGGCGATCTTCGGGAGGGGCGCCGCTCAGCCCTCCTTGAACCCGTATTCCGGCGTGTCGTCGTCGTTGCCGTAATACTTGTACGGCAGGAACTTGCCCGACATCGTCAGCTTCACCCGGTCGCCCTTGTTGTTGGCCTCCCGGGCCATCTCCATGTTGAAGTCGATCGCCGACATGATGCCGTCGCCGAACTCCTCCTGGATCAGCTCCTTGAAGGTCGTGCCGTAGACCATCACCAGCTCGTAGAAGCGGTAGATCAGCGGGTCGGTGGGCGGCATCGCCGGGATCGAGCCCCGGTAGGGCGCTTCGTTGAGCATCCGCTCCTCGGCGACCGTCAGCCCGAACAGCTCGGCCGCCCGCTTGGCCTGGGCCTTGGGCAGCTTCATCTGGCCCATGCAGGCCGCCGTGATCAGGAACGGCGAGAGGCCGCCGATCGCCTCGTGGATATGGGCCCAGCTCCAGCCCTTCTCGCGTTTGATGTCGAGGAGCTTCTCGGTCAGGTCGGCGCGCTTCATGTCGGCTCCGTGTTCATGCGTTTGGCTGGTCCGGGTGAGGCCGCCGGTGAAGTGCGGCCTCACCCCACCCCAAGCGGGGTGCGTACCCAACCCGGAACCGATGAGGGGGGATTCGGTCGGGGTCGGACGCGGGACGCGGTCCGCGGCTTCGGCTGGGCCTGAACGCTGCGGAACCCGCGCAATAGCAAGACATGCGCCAGCCAATTCTTCGCGGATACCGCACAGCGCGGCGCGCCGGATCGCCGGGACGCGACGCGTCGGGCAAGCGTGGTTTCGATGCACCGGCCAGGCCGGAAGCGCGCCACGGGAGCCGGAAACGCTTGCATCCGCGGCCTGTTTTCGGACCATGCGCCCTTGGGTCTCGGAGGCGGGCTTTGGACGGGGACGATCGGGACGGACAGACGGCGGGCGCATCGGCGCCGCCGGCCCCCTGGGAATTCGTGCTGCCGGAGGAGACGGCCACGGAGGATCTCGGCCTGTTCCTGTCCGAGCTGTTGTGCCCTGGCGACGTCGTGGCGCTCTCGGGCGGCCTGGGCGGCGGCAAGACCACCCTGGCCCGGGCGGTGATCCGCGAGCTCGCCGGCGACCCGCGCCTGGAGGTGCCGAGCCCGACCTTCACGCTGATCCAGCCCTACGCCGCCCGCGACGGCCGGGCGATCGTCCACGCCGACCTCTACCGCCTGCGTGACCCCGACGAGCTGGTGGAGCTCGGCTTCGACGAGATGGCCGAGGACGCCATCACGCTGGTCGAGTGGCCCGACCGGATGCCCCCCCGCGACGGGCCGGTGCTCACCGTCGACCTGTCGCTCCGGGCCGAGTTCGGGCCCGAGGCCCGCCTGGCCCGGATCGACGGCAGCGGCGGCATGCGCGCCCGGCTCGACCGGGCCCGGGCGGTGCGCCGGCTCCTCGACCGCAGCGGCTGGGACCTGGCCGAGCGCACCCTGATGCAGGGCGACGCCTCGTCCCGCGCCTACGAGCGCCTGACCAAGCCCGACGGCACCAGCGCCGTGCTGATGATCGCCCCGCCCCGTCCCGACGGCCCCGCGGTGCGCGACGGAAAACCCTACAGCGCGATCGTGCACCTGGCCGAGAGCGTCCACGCCTTCGTGGCCCTCGACCGGGGCTTGCGGGCCCTGGGCTTCTCGGCCCCCAAGATCTACGGCGAGGACCTGGCCGAGGGCCTGCTGATCCTCGAGGATCTCGGCAGCGAGCCGGTGGTCGAGGCCGGGGCGCCGCGGCCCGAGCGCTACGCCGAGGCGGTGCGCCTGCTCGCCAAGCTCCACGCCACGCCGCTGCCGGCGGTGCTGCCGGTGGCGGACGGCATCGAGCACGTCCTGCCGTCCTACGACGAGGCGGCCCTGCTGTTCGAGGCGGAGCTGATGCCCGAATGGTACGTCCCGGCGATCCGGAACGCCGCGCTCTCGGAGGACGCCCGGGCCGAGTTCGTGGCCCTGTGGCGCGCGGCCCTGCAGAACGCGCGACCCGACCGCGCCACCTGGACCCTGCGCGACTACCACTCGCCGAACCTGATCTGGCTGCCCGAGCGCGATGGGCTGGAGCGGGTCGGGCTGATAGACTTCCAGGACGCCGTGATGGGCCATCCGGCCTACGACGTCGCCTCGCTGCTGCAGGATGCCCGGGTCGACACCAGCGCCGAGTTCGAGCTGCGGCTTCTGGGTCTCTACGCCCGCGAGCGCCGGGGCCGCGACCCGGCCTTCGATGTCGGGGCCTTCGCCACGGCGTACGCGCTGCTGGCCGCCCAGCGCGCCACCAAGATCCTCGGGATCTTCGCCCGGCTCGACCGGCGCGACGGCAAGCCCGGCTACCTCGCCCACCTGCCGCGGATCGAGGGCTATCTCACCCGAAACCTCGCCCACCCGGCGCTCGCCGAGCTGCGGGCCTGGCACGCGGCGCACCTGCCAGGCCTGGTCCCATCCGAGGAGGAGGCCTGAGCCCGCAGGGCTCCGCCCCGCACCCGCAAAAGGTCCAAGACCTTTTGAAGCCATGCCTTTTGAAACCATGACTTGCAACGCCTGATCCGGATCCCCGCATGAGCGAGCCCGCCCCCGCCGTCACCCGTGCGTTCGTGCTGGCCGCGGGCCTGGGCAAGCGCATGCGGCCGGTCACCGCCACGGTCCCGAAACCCCTGGTGGCGGTGGCCGGCAAGGCGCTCCTCGACCACGCCCTCGACCGCGCCGCCGAGGCCGGGATCGAGACCGCGATCGTCAACGTCCACTACCTGCCCGACCTGATCGAGGGGCACCTCGCCCGGCGCACCCAAGGGCCCGCCATCCAGGTCTCGGACGAGCGCGCCGCGCTGCTGGAGACCGGCGGCGGGATCCGCAAGGCGCTGCCGCTGCTGGGCGCCGCGCCGTTCGTGGTGCTGAACTCGGATTCGTTCTGGCTCGAGGGTCCGGCGCCCAACCTCCGCCGCCTGATCGACGCCTGGGACCCGCAGCGCATGGATGCCCTGCTGCTGGTCGCCCCCACCGCCACCAGCCTGGGCTACGACGGCGCCGGGGATTTCGTCATGGACGCGGACGACCGCCTGGAGCGCCGCGGCGCGCGCGCGGTCGCCCCGTTCATCTACGCGGGCGTGGCGATCCTGCAGCCCGGTCTCTTCGCCGACACCCCCGAGGGCGCCTTCTCGCTCAACCTGCTGTTCGACCGCGCGATCGCGGCCGGACGCCTGTCCGGCATGCGCCTCGACGGCCAGTGGCTCCATGTCGGCACCCCGGACGCGATCCGCGCCGCCGAGGAGCGCGTCCGGGCGAGCGCCAGCGCCCCGTAGCGCCGGCCGTTCCGCATTCGGCAGATCGGTCGCGTTGAACGGTGTCGCCAAACGGAGTCGCCAAACGGTCTTGCCAAACGGTCTTGCCAAGCCCGATCCGAGCCTCTAGAAGCCCCTTCATGCCGGCGGGCCAAGCCCCCGCCGCCGTGACAGGCGCCCGTAGCTCAGCTGGATAGAGCACCAGACTACGAATCTGGGGGTCAGAGGTTCGAATCCTTTCGGGCGCGCCAACACTTAGCTAGCTTTTCACAGTCTGCCGAACCGCCCGGGGTAACCCCTCGGGTAACAGCGAGATCGCTCGGTTTCGACTATCGCCCGCACCGGTTGCGCGAGCGATGATGTTGGCCACATCAGGCCTCTTCCAGATCGCGATCGCTGCCCCGCAACCATACGACCTGCGAGGCGTGGTGGTTCTCCGGCGCACCCAGGGACGGCTCCGTGTCGCCGCCGTCCTCAAGGTCCGGATCTTCGTCCATGTCGTCGAGTGCGGCCACAAGGTGATCCACGGCATCAAGAGCCAGGGCGAGCGCGCCCTCGATGCGGGTTCGGGTGTCGGGGAGAGCCGGCCGGACGCGGCGCCGGAACGGGATGATGTTGCCCACGGTCAGGCTCCCCAGGTCGCGTTGATCTCGGCGATGAGTTCCGGGTGCTCGGCGACGCCGCCGGTGACCACCGTGTGCCAGAGCAGCGTGTTCGCCCGCTCCTCGGCCTCGTCGTCATCGGCGGGCGGCCGGCGCCTCATCTCCTCGGCGATCGCCGAAGTGAATTGCCCCAGCCGATCCGCCTCCCGGTTGATGATCTTGCCCGCGGGAGTCCGGTAGGTGTTCGGGGCCTCCCAGAAGCACGGGGCGTTCTCGGCGCTGCCCATGACCTCCTCGACGCGCACGACCACGGGATACAGGCGGGCGAGCTCGACGATCGAGAGTTGGGATAGGTCGTGCCCCGGGGCGGGAAGACGATCCTCGATCAAGTTGCCCGAAACGGGAATTCCCGTAACGGGGTCCGCGGGGGGCGATATGGGAATTCCCATATCGGGTGCGGCAGCCAGTCGGGCCGCACCCTGCTGGGTTTGGCGAAGCACGTTCCAGTCGCTCGCGAACGAGCCCTGAGGTGCAATCGGTCTGCTCGGCCCCGAGTCTTCGCTGTCGTATCGGGCCAGCAACAGCGCCTTGATCCCGTAGCCCGCGGGCGTCACGGCTGGGGTTCGAACGATCTGCTCGGCGATGCGCTTGCAGTCGTTGTACGCCTTCCAGTCGGTCGCCTCCTCTTCGACGTCGACTTCTCTTTCGGCCACCTCCACCGCATCCTCGGCCACCCAGGCGGCCATGAACTGGTCGCCGAGGGCGAACAGCGCGGCGTCCGGGTGCGGGGCGCTAAAGGTTGTCGGCACGCCGCCAGGCAGCGCGATCACCTCGCGCAGAACTACTCGGGTAAGCCTCTCGTCGTCGGTTAGCGTCCGTTCGTCGCTTGGATCATGCCCAGCGGTGTGCTCGATCAGGTCGCACAGCAGCAGGCGAGCCTTGGCTTGAACCTCCGCGATCCCGTCAGAGGGCTCGTCGATGGCGCGTCTGAAAACCAGATCATAGGCGTCGAGCGCGACGTCGAGCCCCTCGTCGTCCCCGTTCTCGGCGGGGCTGGTGGGCTGGATGGTGATCCAGTTGGCCACGGCTCGATCGCAAGCCTGGGCGAGGTCTGACCGGTGGGGCGCCTCTGGCTGCAATTCGGCAGGGGCTTGGCGTCGGATGAACCGGCCCGCAGCATCCCGGGCGCGGGCGGCGCGCTGGCGGAGGTCGTCGCCGGGCAGGGCGGCCTTGGCTGTGTTCTGCTTCGTCATGGCGGCCCCCATCACGCGACAGGCATGAAGCCGTAGGCGAAAACGCCCCCGGCGATGATGAGGGTGGCGGTGGCGAGCTCACCGGCCAGGTCGAGGAAGCGCGGGGCCCGGACGTGGGCCGTATCGGGGCGGACGGGTGCGACTAGCTCCCAGGCCTCGACGGTGCCGGGGGCGGCCTCGTCAGCCTCAAGGGCGGGACGAGGGCTGGTGTAGAGGACAGAGGTAAGCCGGCGGCTGGCCGGCTTTCGGGCGAGCGGGGGCATTGCCATAACCGGTGTGCTCCGGGGCTGAAGGCTTCGGGATGTGCGTGGGACCGCGCTTTCGCGCAGGCGTCAGGCCTCGGCCGCGTTGCTGTCGCTGGCCAGTTCTGATACTATCCGTATTAAACGAGGACGCTGGGCGGCGTCAATACCGAAAGTATCAAATGGTCATATCCACCCGTCAGGCTAAGGCCGCCCGTGCTCTCCTGGCGTGGTCGCAGGAGGACCTCGCCCGGGAATCAGGTGTGTCGATCCCGACCGTGAAGCGACTTGAGGCGGAGGACGGTCCGATCGGCGGCCGCGCTGATACGGGGGCGAAGCTGCAGTCTGCTCTCGAAGCCGCCGGCGTCATCTTCATCGAAGAGAATGGCGATGGGCCGGGGGTAAGACTAAAGAAAGCGACGTAACTGATATTGAGTGGCCCAACCCACTGGCATTAAAGTTACATGAATTGTCGATTTGAGACCTAAACATGCCCGAGGCAAAAGACACTGCAAATTTCAATGCGTCAGTCGGGCTAAAGCCGCTTAGATTGATCGCCGAAGAATTGCGGAATTCTCGTGTGCAGATCGTTCTTCCGATTGATGCTAGTACAGACGCAGCAGAAGAAGCGAAAAGTGATGAAATTTTAGTAAATCAACAACTGCAAATGCTCAGCAACCGGATCATCGAATTTGACAATGATATAAATCTGGACTCTTCGATGCTATTGCGCCATGAAATAGATAGAACGAGGATTTATTTCCATTCTAAGTTAGAACGGCCGCGAGGTAAGACCGTCGCGACCAATTATACGACTACGATTCTTCAAAATATGGATGATGCCGAATTAGCAATAGATGAGATACTTTCATCGATAAATTCTGCAAAAAATACGGGCCCACCTGAATTACCGCCCGCCAGGTCTGCACCAGTGCAGGTTGAGATAGTTGATGATATCATTCAACTGACCTTAAAACACACCCGAAGTGGATCAATTGACTATCCTTCTGCGAACAGAATACGGGAAAGTCTGAAGGAAACTTTAGATGAAATCGTTAGTGAGCTGCCTTCTTCGTCGAATGTGGACAAGCGATTCGTCAGAGCGTGCTCAACCCTGCTAGTATATCTATCTTCTCCACTGGAGATGACATCGATAGAGGCTCTCGGCCTGCAATATCAGCTCGTCGACAGAATGACGAAAAGCGTCGCCTCCGAACTGAGCAGCGTAATACTCGATGAGCTTGAGCATGTTCTTGGAAATGTCAACGTCCTATTAAATCAGTTCGAGGAGTGGCGGACTTATCTACTCGAACTGGAAAAAACCAAATTGGATACGAAGGATGGGTCGGACCTGCTCATCCAAACTCAGATCCTCATACGAGAACTAGAAAAACCTGGCGCTCCGGTCGATGCATCCGTAGTTCAGCGCCTACGCGACATGATTGAGCCTGCTATTAGCGGCCTTGTTTCTGCCGATACTATCGCAATTCCGTTAGTTTGCAGCCTAAGCAACGTATTTTCTCTGCTATCTAGCGTCGCAATAGATTATTATCAAAGTCTTAGCGCAGGTCAGGCGCATGTAATCGCTTTCGGGGCTTCAGCAATTTTGATCAGGTTTTCAGTCGATATGATCGAAACCTTTTTTCCAATTTTGTCTAAATTCCATCCGCTGAAGTTTTTGATAAGCGTCGCAAATTATCTGTCAAAACTGTATTCGCAGGGCAAGGACGCATCCTCGTAGCGTGTCAGCTAGTCGCTAGAATGACCGCGCCGACTGCCAAGCGACCAGCGCAAGATGATCAATGCGCACCTTGTTTCACATTTTCGTTGCACTGTGTTGCCAGCGCCATCAGCTCCCGGGATCGAGCCAGGAAGCCGCCAAGCGCTCCGCGGGCGTAGGACTCGATGAGCTGCGACTTGGTCTGGAACCGAAACATGCCGGCCAACCGCTCTTCAAGCTCGGCGCGGAACGGCGCCGCGATCGCCTCCACCCGGGCTTCCGACATGTCGGGCACGATCATCTCCGAGCCATGGATCGCCACCAGGCGGTCGACGCACAGGCTGCCCCAGGCGTAGCCCTCCGAGCGGTAGCGGCGGACAGCGGCGCTCATCAGCCGTACCGCCTCCGCGCCATGTCCATGCGGGACAGGAGCGTCCGGTTGGATTCCCGATCGTAGGACTCCAGCGTCGCCGTGAGCTGCGCAGGCGTCACGCCGCTCGCCGGGGTGATGTTGTAGGTCGGTGCATGGGTGTAGGCCACCGGCGCGCCGGCAGATGCAGCTGCCGCTTCTGGAGCCGCTGGCATAGCGGGCAGGCCGCCCAGATCCGGCATGGTCGGCGCCACCGGGCCGCCGTCCGCGAACTTGGGCATGTCGCCTCGGTTGATGGCGTGCAGCAGCCCCATGTTCGCCGAGGCCGACCGGGCGTTCACGACGAACTCGCCGGGCGAGAGGCGGGCCAGCACGCGATCCTCGCGCGGGCCGCCGGGGCCGGAGATCAGGCCACCATCCGCGTGGCCGAAGATGCTGGACAGGATCCCGCCGCCGACCTTGTCCGAGAACAGGCTGCCGATCGCCTTGTCCAGCACGCTGTTCATGAGCCTGCCGCCGATCTGGTCGAGGGCGCCACCGAAGGCCTGCGCGGCGTTCTTGCCGTGGAGGAGATCCGCGGCGAACCCCTGGGTGGCGCTGGTCAGAGACTGGCGAGCCTCGGTGAGCTGTGCGTTCTCGGTCGCCTGGCCAATGTAGGCCTTCGAAGCGTCCGTGGACGTGTCGCCGAAGTAGGACCGCGCCGAGGCGTAGACCCGCTGCTCCGAGGCGCTCCGGCCCAACTGCTCACGATCGAACGCCAGGGCTGCGCCGGCCTGCGTGCCGGTGAGGGCCCGCGTGGCCGCAGCCATGCCCTCGGCGTTCTTCTGCAACTCGGCCCGGTACTGCGGGGTGATCTCGACGCCCTGCGCCATGGCCTGGTTAAGCGCCTGCTGGAAACGGGTCGCTGCGTCGAGCTTCTCGCCGTTCACGCCCAACAACTGCGAGTTGAGCGCGACCCGCTTCCGCTCTTCCTCGAGCGCGCGGTTGCGCTGATCCTGCTCCTTCGCCTGGCCGAGGGGTGACACGTCCCCGAGCTGCCCGGCCCGGCGAATCACGTCGAGGCCGTAGCCCTTGCCGGTGCCGTAGCCGTCCAGGGCCGTGACCATGTCCCCGTTGACCCACTTCAGCCGCTGGCTGAGGTAGGCGGCCGTGCCTTCGACGGCGGTGCCCGGGTTCCTCTTGTCGAAGCCGCCCATGCCCGGCAGCTTGCGGATATCGGTCTCAGCGTCGTCTGTGATCTGGCCGAACCCGTAGGCGGTCGTCGCCGGTTGGCCGGCCTTGTTGAGCACCCGGGTCGCGCCGGTGAGCCGGAAATTGTTCTCCTTCTCGCCGATCGCAGCCAGGATCTCGGGCGGAACGGTGGGGAACTTGGCGGCGGCGGCCAGGACCTGCTGCTGAATATCGGCCGGCGCACGGGCGAAGGCGCCACCACGCTGCACCAGATCGGAGGTCGTCGCCCTCTGGGTGGAGTCGACGGACAGGTCGCGGACGCGCTGCAAGCCTTCGAGCTCGCGCGCGGCCTTCAGCTCGCGCTCCCGAGCCGCGACCAGATCCCGGGCGTCCTTCACGTCGAGGTTCGGATCGGACAGCCGCGCCGCGTAATCTGAATTGATCGCAGCCGCGCTACGCCCGTTGGGGTCGAGCCGGGCGGAGCGGGCATTCTCCTCGTAGGTGCGCTGCGCGTCCGCCACACCGCGGCCGAGCGGTGTGGCCCCGACCATACGGTTGGCGAACTCGGCCGAGCGGACCATCGCGGCTGTCGCAGAGGTGCCGTAGCGCTCGACGTCCTCCTGGGCCGACCGCACGCCCCGGGAGATGCGCTCGAAGGCCGATTCGACGTCCGCAAGGGCGCGCGTATCCAGCCCGAACTTGACCGGCTGAGAGATGGCGGCGCGTAGCCGCGTGGCCTGGTCCTGGAGGGTCTGGAGCGACTGCTGCTCCGGCATCAGCGAGCGGACCAAGCCCATCACAGCCTGCGAGCGCTGCGCGGACTGGGCCCGGTCGGATTTCTGCTTCGCCTCGTCGATCTCCTTCTGGACGTCCGCGATCTGGCTCTTGATCGTGTCGGTGTCGAAGTCGAAGGCCCCGGCGAACACGCCGCCCATGACGCCGCGGTTCCGCGCTCGGAAGTCGAGCTGACCCTGGAGGGTCGCAAGCCGCTCCTCTGCGGCGCCGCCACCGAAGCCCTTGTCGATGAACGAACCGATGCCCTGGATCTCGTTCGAGGTGTTCGTCGTGAACTGCTGCCACTGGCGCCCGAAGAACCCGAGCTTGGAGTCGGCGTTCTCCACCGCCGCGCTGAGCGCCTTGAACAGGACCTGCTGCGCTCCGAGGCGATCGCCCTGGGCGTCGAGGCGCCGGATGGATTCCTCGGTCGAGGCGTCGAGCAGGCCGAGCTGGGCGTTCAGCGTCTGCGCGCCCTTCACCGGATCCGAGAACGCCGCCGCGAGGGCCGCAGTGGCCGCCGTCGCATCCTGGCCGGTGGTGAAGGCGTAATCCTTCGTCACCCGGGTGAGGTCGCCGTACATCTCGCCGGTGATGCGCCCGGTGGCGGCGAAGGCGGCGGCAGTCTCCCGCGCGCTGGCTACGCTGATCCCGCCGGATGCCGCGGCCGCCTTGGCCGCTTCGTTGATCGAGCCGACCGTGGCGCCGCTGGCGCGCCCGACGCCGTACAGCGCCTTCTCTGTCGCTTCCTGGCCTGCGCGGTAGGACATCAGGGCGGCAGCCCCGGTCGCCAGCACCGCGCCCCCGGCGCCGATCGCACCGCTCACCAGGCCCACGCGGGACGCCAGGCCGCCCGCGGCGGTGGCCGCCTGCTCAAAGATGCCCTTAAGTCCGCCGTTGGCACCCTGGGCGATCTGAGCAAGCTGCCCGCCCTGGGTAGCCATGATCTGGAAGGCCGAGGCGCCGGAGAGCGCCATCGTTGCCACGTCGTTGATCTGGTAGCTCAGGTTCCGCAGTTCGTTCGCGGACAGGCCCATGGCCCGGGCATTCTCGTTCGCTGCCCGGGTGTGCTTGTCCATGCCAACCGCGGCCATGGTCGCAGCGGCGGCGGCCGACTGGAGCGCGGGGACGCTCTTGCCGGAGGTGGCCGCCAGCGTGTCCGACGCCTGCCCCGCGCCGCGAGCGGACTGGGCGAACCGGTCCAGGGCAGTCGTGGCATCGACGGCCGGACGGCTATCGATTTCGAGGCTGAGCGTTGCGAGGTCGGCCATCATGCCCTCCGGGGCTGCGGGTCAGGCGGGCGCTTCAGGCAGCGCGGCCGTGGGGCGCGGGGCCGCCAGGCGCGGCCTGCGACACCGCCCATTCGCCGTGCACGTTCTTGCCGACGCGGGAGCGGCCGGCGACCAGGTTGTGCGCGCGGAGCACCGCCACATCGAGTTCGCGCAGGGCGCGGGTCAGCTTCGCCTTCTCGGCCGCCTGGGGGGCATAGAAGCGCTCGGCGATCGCGTTGCGGATCTCGCCCACCTCCGTCTCGCTCAAGCCGGCGAGGTAGGCCGCATCGCCGGACACGGCGCCGGCGAACCCGGCCCTGGTGATGTTGGCGTGGATGAAGCGCATCCGCTCGGCCGGAGCCATGGCGCGCAGGGCCGCGCGGATCTCCCCGGCCTGGGCGATGGCGGCCGGCTCCTCCGGGGGCTTGGCGTGGTCCTGCATCTCGGCGTCCAGCTTCGCCAAGCGCGCCGCGACGCCCTGGCGGGCCACGTCGAGAGCGGGGCACTCGTCGACGCGCCGGATGGTCTCCAGGCCGATATCGGAGAGCTGCCGGGTCCGGCCCACCTCGGACAGGTCGCGGTTGCCCTCGACAGTCTGAAGCTTGGGCTCGGCGCCGGTGACGACCTCGCGGACGTGCCGCACCGCCTTGTGCATCAGGCGCCAGTGGTCGGCATATTCGGGCTGGCCCTCGGCCGGCCAGATGACGCTTTCGCCGCCGATCAGATTGACGAG
The DNA here is from genome assembly GCF_008039945.1 of Methylobacterium sp. WL64. NCBI lineage: Bacteria > Pseudomonadati > Pseudomonadota > Alphaproteobacteria > Hyphomicrobiales > Methylobacteriaceae > Methylobacterium > Methylobacterium sp. WL64. The sequence goes on along the minus strand of NZ_VRVA01000062.1, from coordinate 9,273 downwards.
GTCCGGGTCAAAATTCGCCATGGGGGTGCTCTCCTCAGTACATCCCGACCGTCGTGCCGGTCGTCATGGGGCGGGGTTCGTAGGTGCAGGCGTACCGGCTGGCGTCTGCACCGTGGTCGGGGCCGCGGCTGTCGACGTCGTCGGACTTGCGGGGGTCGCGGGCGAGGCTCGGAACGGTCTGCCACCAGTATTCGCAGCGGCGGGACACGTAGAGGCCGGGCCTGTCGGGCATGCCGGCTTGCAGGAGCAGCAGGCGCATCTTCTCCCAGCCGGACACGCGGAGCCCCTTTTTCGCGGAGCTGAAGCTGACGCCGTGCACCCGGAACTCGGCCGCGATCGTCCCAGCCTCGCCGCCGGTCCGGCCGAAGATCGCGTCATCCGCGATGCCGTCGGGGTGGATCTTCCAGGCTGCGGCCAGGTCTTTGATGCGCTCCGCCAGAACCGGGACCGTGTAGCCCATGCCCCGCTCGATCGAGCCCGGCTCGTTCGTGGCCAGCTCGTCCAGCAGCAGGATCGAGTTGCGCGGGTAGAATCGGCCATCGGGGCCGCGGGCGCCGGGTGAGCGGGCGGTCACGTAGGTCACGGACGGGGCCGAGACGCCGTAATCGTGCGCCAGGAACGGAGCGGCCCACCCCGATGGCAGCCGGCCGGGCGCCCAGGGCTCGATCATCACCCGGCGCTCGTCCAGCACGGCCGAGAAATACGCGCCGCGCGCCACCGTCCAGTCGCCGACCTTCCAGGCACGCCCGAGCTCGGGATCCGTCGCGGTCGCGGCATCGAGCTGCCGGGCGTAGGAGGTCTGGTCGAGGTTCGGGTTGTCCTCGAAGGTCGAGGGGCAGTTCACGAAGGTGCGCCCGGTCGTTTCCTCGACGTAGGGCACCCAGGGCGCGGCCTTGAACATGTGCCGCCGGCAGAGCCAGCCGTGGCCCGGGCCGCCGGGGTTCGCCGCCATGATGAAGCGCGGGACGACCGGCAGCGGGGCGCGCAGACACGACCGCAGCAGGTCGAGCATGGCGGGGGTCGGGTACTGCCCGGCCTCATCCACGCCGATCAGCGTGAACGACTTGCCCTGGTACTTCGCGAAGTCGGTGTCGGTCTCGTACTGGTCGAGCTGCAGCGTGGCACCGCTCGGGAATCGCCACAGGTGCGACGAGGCGTTGTAGGTGGCCGCCGTGCCGTAGGCCATGCCGAACACGATCCGGCACGTCGCCTCGAAGTCCTGCATGCCGGAGAAGTTGCGCCGGACGAACAGCATCCGGGCGAGCGCCCCGTGCGTCTCCGCGTGGCGCAGGTACAGCAGCGCCATGGCGAAGCTCTTGCCGCCGCCGCGACCGCCACCGAGCATCAGATCGCAGTCGTCCGGGTACAGCAGGACGTGCTGTTGGAACGGCGTCAGGTCGAGGCGGGGACGGGCCAGGGCGGCAGCGGCGCTCACGCGGCGGCCTCCGCAGCCGCCTTCGCGGTCTCGGCGCGCTGGCAGGCCACCTCAAGCGCCTGGATGCGGGCCAGGTACTCGCCAAGCGGCATGCCGAGGATCGCCACGCACAGCAGCGGCTCGGCGCCATACAGATCCAGGGCCTGGTCCCGCAGAACGGGCAGGTAGGGCAGCCACCGCCCCGCGTTGTCGTGCATTCCTGCCGGGCGCACGTTCATGGCTACCGGCCACCCGGGCGGTTGTAGACGGCGGCCATGTCGGCCTGCCAGCCGGGCTTGCGCTGATCCTGGGACTGCGCCTCGATCAGGGCTGCCCGGTCGGCGTCCCGCTGCGCGAGCGCCGAGGTGTAGGCATTGCTCGCGTCGGTGACGCTGGGATAGCCGCCGAAGGGCCGGGGGCCATCCGAGCGCGACAGGGTGCGGGCCCGGTCGAGGTTGGCGGCGGCGGTCTCGAATGCGGCCTGGGACGCTCGCAGCGCGTCCTCCGCGGCCTGTAGGGTGAGGGCCATGGTTCCTCTCAGCGGTGCGTGAGCGAGGGGTGGGGGAGCGTCAGCGAGGGCGGCATAAGCGACTGGAGCTGATCGAGGCTCACCTGAGCGGGCATGATGATCTGGACGCCGGCTGTGGCGGAGGCGCCGGGCGGTTCGCCCTGCTCGCGGTAGCCATGGCGGGTCTTCCAGAGGATCTCGGCCGCGCGGAGCTGGCGGGGCTGCTCGGCCCGGATCACGTTGCCGGCGGCGTCGTATTCGGCGGGGGTGCCTCGGGCGAGGCTCATTAGGATGCCGTGCAGCTCGTCGTGCTCGACGGCGCGGGCCTCCTCCATCACTTCGCGGGCCTGGGGGCTCTCATCCAGGATGCGCCTGAAGGCGTCGACCCCCATGCCAAGGGAGCGGGCCAGGCGAGGCTGAGACAGGCCCTTGGCCGCCCCCTCGCGGAGGATGTCTAGGCCGTTGGCGGGGAGCTGCTTGCGGGGACGGGCCATGAGGGTTCTGTCGCGGTCTGAACGTGCTCAGACACGACAATAACCCCCAGAAACGCAGTATCAATGCAATGCGCGCGCCGTTTTGCGGCAGTTTATCTCAGCGCGAGCGCCATCGTTATGGCTTGTTACACTTCGTTATAGCCTCAACGCCTGTGGACGGATCGTCGCGGATCAGGCGACGAGGCGAGCGAGCAGCCGCTGCACCTGCACGACCTGCCATGTCGTGCCACCCCGTGAGGTGGGGATGCCTCGGTCGGTCAGGGCCCGCGCAATGCCCGCGGCCGTCGCCACGCCGTCCGCCTGGAGCTTCGCGACGATGGGGGCAAGGTCAGCAGTCCGGGCGTCCACCTTCGCGGCCCGCGCCGCCCTGCCTGCCTCGATCACCGCCGGGGCCATGGTCTGCCCGCGATGGCCACCGAGCTTCTGGCCGCGCGCCTTGGCAGCCTGCAAGGCGGCCTTAGTGCGGGCCGAGATCATCCCTGCCTCAAGCTCAGCAACGGCCGCCATCTGGTTCAGCATGAAGCGGCCGGCCGGCCCCTCGATCTGGGGCAGGTCGCAGAACCGCACCTCCACACCGCTTTCGAGCAGGCGGGAGAGGAACGCCACCGACCGCGTCAGGCGATCGACCTTCGCCACCACCAGGGGGACGCGGTGCAACCGGGCCTCAGCAAGGGCCGCGTCGAGGGCAGGCCGGGCATTGTTGCGGCCGCTTTCCACCTCGACGTGCTCGGCGATGATCCGCCAGTTGCCCCCGTTGAGGTACCGGGTGACAGCCTCCCGTTGCGCCTCGACGCCGAGGCCGGACCGACCCTGGCGCTCGGTGCTGACCCGCAGGTAGCTGATGAAGTCGCCCTTGGCCATGACACTTACGCTCTGGTCAACGTCCGTTGTCCAGTTTGTAATTCATCGCCGACGTAAGGGCAAGAGGCGGCCAAAAAGGCGGGGCGACGCCCCGCGCGCGCGAACGGCAGGCAAACTCGGGAAACGACCGCCCTCCCAACCCGCACATCCGCTCCAACCGACCTACCAACCACCGTCACCAGGATCGGCGTTCAGATCGATCGGCAGGGCTGCAGAACGTCGATCAGTCTCCAGAGCCGCCGCATCATCTGCAGCCTGCAGGGCTTCCTCCACGCGCGAACGGGTATCGGACAGCCGGCCGGCCAGGTTGGCCACGGCACGATAGCTGGCGAGCTTCGCCCGACACGCCGCGATGACCTCGGCGATCTCGGGTGTGAACTTGCTCTCCCGGCGCAGGGTCTGGCACGCGCCGACCACCACCGCGGGGGGAAAGCCCTCATCGACCAGATCGTAGACCAGCGCTTCGAGGTAGATCTCTGGATTCTGCGGACCGCGCACCCGGCTATCGAACATCACCGCCAGCGCTGCCTGTGTCGCCTGCCGATCGGGCGTGAGGGCGAGGGCGCTCCCGATGTCCTCCGACACCGCAGCCAGGTCCCCGACAGAGGGGCAAGTCGTGAGATCCCTCCGAAAATCCTCCCGGTCCCGCTGGCTCCGGCGGATCTCGTGGACGAGGTAGTCGGCGTTGATCCACCGTGTCGCCATCCGGCTGATCGCTTCGCCATGCCGCTTCACCAAGCGCTCGGGCTCCAGGTGCCGCATGAAATTGGGCAGGCCGCGAACCGGCGCCGCCGCAACAGGAACACCGCCACGATGAGCGGGAAGCCGTTCAGCCATCGGTCTGGACCTTCCTCATCAGCCAGTCTTGGGTCGCGCTGAAGCCGCCGCGGCCTGCGCTGCCGCCGCCGCCGGGATTCCGGCCTCGCACTGGCTCATCCGCCCAGTGGCCGCCGTTCAACCAGGTGGTCGGGACCTTCGTGAATTTCGGATCGTCACCGGCTCGGGCCTCGGCGTAGCGCCGGGCGCCGGCGATCAGCTCCTCGATCGTGGCGGATCGGTTCTTGAGCACCCGGTCGAAGGCCTTCCGGGCTGCGATCTTTCCATCGCGCCGCGGGTAGGCCTGCCACCACTCGTCGAAGGGTGTGGGGGTAGGGGGAGACTCTTCCCTGTTTCCTTTCCCTGTATCTTTCCCTGAGTTGGGTGCACCGCCGTGCACCGGGGGGAGTGCATCACCGTGCACCGGGGGAGTGTCGTTTCGTGCACCGGGGGGAGTGCATGGCGGTGCACCGGGGGGGAGTGCATCGTCGTGCACTGGGGGGGCCTTATCGAGGCGTCCGAAGTTGATCCGGAAAGCGTTCGTGACGAAGCCTCGCGCGGCGGTCGGGTCGCCACCCTTCACACGCAGCACGGATAGCCAGTCGCGGCTTTCGAGCTCTTGCACTGCGTTGATCATTGCTCGGCGCTTCAGCGCGATGCCATCCGCCAGGGTCTGGTAGGAGGGCGAGCAACGTCCGGTCTGCGAGCTGTGGTGATAAAGCAGGCGCGCCGCGACGAGCTTCGCAGTCTGGGACAGATCCGCGTCGGCTATGATCGCCTGCAGCAGCTGCCATTTCTGGAGGAGCGTCACGGCCGCCATGCGTCAGGCCCCCCGCATCATGCAGTCGACCGTGAAGAGCTCGTCAGCGATCTCCAGGGCGCGCAGCACCTCCTCGTCAGTGCAGTCGGGCCATGTCTCGTGCGCCCAGTGCAGGTAACCAGTCGTACCCATCGGCGTGGGCGGGTGCTCGACCAGGACGCGAGCGATGATGGGGGCAAGGTCTCGGCGATTCATGCCGACCCCTCCACGCCCGGGACCAGGATGGCGACCGGCATCCCAGGCCGCCCCATTACCCGCAGCACCTCAATCCACTCCGCCACCCGGTGCGGCCGCGTCTCGATGATCGCTACGGGTTCGCGGCGCTCAACTGCCCAGGCCGAGGTTCGCCAGTAGACCGCCGCCTCCGGCGGCCCGGCGACGATCGCCGCGGCGGTGCAAGTCGGGATGAAGGCGCGGAGCGAAGCCGCATCGAAGCCGGCGGGCCCGAGGGCGGTGGCGAGATCGTCGCCGATCAGTGTGATGTGCGGCGGCTCGATCGGTACAGAAAAGGGCGCCAAACCCTGGATTGCCATGAACAACCCCATGGCCTCGTCGCGGACGGCTTTGATGAGCGGACGCCAGTGCGGCGCGCGCTCGGTTGCTTGGGCAAGGGCGTGCTCGAGCAGCTCGCGCCCGGCCCCGGTGTAGGACACGTGCATGTCACCGGCTCCGATGTTCGGGGGCGCGGCGGATATCCACCGGGCGATTGATCGCGGCGCAGCTCGCCAGCTCGCGGAGGCCGTCGAGAAGTGCGGGCCCGTCAGCGCACGGACCCCAGGCGTCAGCAGCGGCGTTCATTGCTGGCCGTCCCGCGGGCCAAGCCCGGCGAGCTGTGCGACGAGCGCTGCGACCTCGGGTCCGCAGCCCAGGCGGCGAGCCAATCTATGGACGGCGATGGGGGCGGGTGATATTTCGGTCCGGTCGCCGCGAAACGACATTCCCGAAGCCCGGTCGAGGTTGCCGCCTCGCCGGGTTTCTTGTTGAGAGGCCATGGTTCAGGCGGCCTCCGTCTTCTCGGCCTGGCGGGCTTCGAAGGCCTGAAGATCGGCCTCCTTCCAGTAGCGCCGGCTGCAAATCATGAGCGGCCGCGGGAAGCCGAGGCGTTCGTCCTTCAGCCAGCGCCAGATCATCATGTCCGAGCAGTTGCCGTAGCGCTCACGTACCTGACGGCTCGTCAGATAGATGCTTGGATTGCTCATCGTCACATCTCCTAAGGCGCAATAACTCTTGCGCCGCGAAGCCAAGTTGCTCGCAAGCGGGTGTGATCGTCAGCCGGGAATGGTCGGAAATGGTCGGGAATTAACTCGGTGGCTTGTTCGTTTTGAATGCCAAGTACAGCGGGCCTAGATGCTCTTTGGCCTGGGTCTCGCCTGGAGCGTCCTCGCCAAACCATTCGAGCACGTGGCGCACTAAATCAGCCTGCCCTCTTGGGACGCCGTTATCGTGCATCATCCAGCGCGCGCCCTCGATGAGCGCCTTCTCCCAGTCAAAATCACCTCTTCGACCTGCGGCAGCTTTCCTCTTTGACGCAACGTTTGGCACTTCGGCGGCGGTCAGCTGTTTAGCTGGCCAAAGACGCGCTACGCTTGCGCTTTCAACCTCGATACCAATGGCTTTGACTTCCTGCTGGGGCGGGTCCCAGACCCGGCCTTTGGAAAGGTCGCGATACTCACCGATCAGGGAGGCCTCGTCGGATTCCCACGCTATTGTCGCCCAATCCCAAAACACAGGGAATCTGGCCGGAGGAAGTTCCGCGCCCCAGATCCGGGCCTGTTCACTTGGGTGATCCCAGTACTCTCTAGCTATGGCGATCAATTTACGAGAGTGCAGCGCAGAACGAAGTTGGGCGGCTGCGAGCGCATTGTCTTCAACAACAGCAGCGACGTGGGACAGCGCATCCCGAAGTGGCATCCAGAACTGAGACACAACTACCCTTCAGCCAAACCTGGATAGGCAATTTTTGCCACCCGCCCCGCCCACGCCTCCAGCGCAGCCAACTTCTCGTCGACGTAGGCATACTTGTTATAGACGGCGGCCACGCCGCTCACGGCCCCACTGGCGTGATTCAGGACCGCCTCAGTGACGTGGATCGGCTGACGTAGCCGGGCCATGCCCGTGCTGGCCGTCCGGCGCAGATCGTGGAGGCGCCAAGGCACGAGCTCGACACCATCGGGATCGCGACCCGCGTCGACGGCCTCTTGCCGGGCTATCGCCAGCATGGCGGTATCGAGCTTCACTTTGTTCTTCGCGAAATTGCTGGACGGAGCTGCTCCGTCGGTGGTCAGGACGAAGCCGGCCCGGCCGGCAATGCGCGGCACAGCTGCGAGGATCGCGCGGGCAGGGGAGGGGAGCGGCACCAGGTGCTCGCGGCTGTTCTTCGTCCGCGCGGCTGACAGCGTCCACACCCCGTTCGCATCGATCTCGGCCCAGGTTATGCGGGCGACCTCGTCGCGGCGCTGGGCGGTCAGGAGCAAGAGCTGGACGAGTGTGCCGAACGGGTAGCCGACTCGGTCCGCGGCCAGCCACACGAAGCGCACCTCGGCATCGCTGAGCACACGGTCCCGGCTCGCCTCGGCCAACGGTGGCTTGAGCCGGAGGAACGGTGTGGTCTCAATGACCTCCCGCTCCAGTGCCCAGTTGAACAGGGCGCGGGCCGCCGAGAACACGCGGTTGGCTCCCACGCCCATGCCGCCATCGGTCAGCGCGTCCGTGAGAGCTATGGCGTCCTTCCGGGTGATCTCACCGATGCGGCGGTCACCCCAGCGGGCGATGACATGGTTACGCAGCAGAGCCTCGGCCTCGGCGGCGTAGCGGGGCTTGCTGTTCGGCTTGAGATGTCGCTCGACGTACTCCGCGGCGATCGCGCGGACGGTGTCTCGCTCAGCCGCCAGTGCGGCTTCCACGGAGGCCTTCTTCTCAAGGACCGGATCTCGACCGCGCGCTGCCATTTGCAGCGCCTCCCGGGCGGCCGCGCGCGCGGATCCCAGATCGAACAGCGGGTAGGGACCGATCGTGAACTTCCGGGTCTTGCCGCCGAAGCGGTAGCGCACCGCCCAGGACTTCGCGCCGCTCGGCTGCACGACGAGATAAAAGCCGGGCAGGGCGGCATCGGGGATCTCGACCCGGCCCGCTGGCTGCGGCTTGTGGCGTTCAACACTCTGCATGGTCAGAACCTTTGCGACCACCAGACTTTGCCCTCCGGGTAACAGCAGGGTATCACGAAACGCCCGTTAAGGAGCGTCCGAGGCTGTTAGTCATTGTGGGGGTGTCTGGCGCAAAAGCCAAGCGATGACAGTGCTTTGGGATCGAAATTCTGTCCGGGACTGTTCGGTACTGTTATCCCGGTCGACCAGACTACGAATCTGGGGGTCAGAGGTTCGAATCCTTTCGGGCGCGCCATTTCCGTCCAAAACTGCGAACCACGGGCATAGCTCCGGTTTGGTTCATAGCCACCGCTTGCTCCAAGCTGCTCCTGTCGCCGACGATGCGGATCACTGAGTCGTCCACCTCGATGCGATCGACGATCGCCTGAAGCCATGCCTTGCGGAATGGTATCTCGCCGGCCGTGACGTTCTCGCGCATCAGCCGCCCGAACTGCTCGATCAATTCCGGAGCAAGCACCGCCGGCGGCTGTTGTGCGACGCGGATGCGGTCGAGAGCCGTGCGCGCCCGGTCGCGGTCGAGCTTCAAGCCGGCAAGGCGATCGCGCAGGATGTCGTCGAGTTCGGTGAGGCCTTCTTCGATCAGGCCGTAAAGCCGGTTGAGCTTGTCCTCGGAGGTTCGCACCTCCGCCTGCAGCGCGGTGACCCGCCCGTCGACCTCCGCCGACTTCTGCGCTCTGCCGGCCCATAGCATAGCCAGCGTGGCCGTGAGCCGATCCGGCTGGAGAAGCCGCTCGATGAGGTTGTCGACAACCAGCGCGTCGAGCGCGTCCATGCGGATCGCCCGACCCTTGCAGGCGGTCTTTCCCATCCGCCCGCTGGTCGAGCAAGAATAGTAGCGGTGTACGTCGCCCGAGCGCGATGTGCCGGTACGCAACGTCATCGGACCGCCGCACGTGGCGCAGGTGGCGAGCCCGGTAAGGAGGATCGGACCGGTCACCACGCGCGGCGCCGTCACCCGCGGATCGCGCGCCTGCAGTGTCGCCGACACCGCATCGAACGTGGAGCGGTCGATGATCGCAGGTACCGTGATGGCAATCTGCTCGGCCTTCGGTTTCTCACATAGGGTCTTAGCTCGACTTTGGCCAATTAGGCGGCTTGGCAGAGAGCGTAGGCCCAGGGTGGCGGCAGACGGAACCGAGGTTTCCTGCGGTCGCGTTTGCGACGTGACGTCGATAAACCCTCCTCGCGCCAGATCG
>NZ_VRVA01000061.1:0-33600 GCF_008039945.1 Methylobacterium sp. WL64 | reverse complement strand
TCTCGCGCAACGAGGACAATCCGCTCGCCTGCGACCTGCTGGTGATCGACGAGACCTCGATGGTCGACGTGCCGCTGATGAATGCCCTGACCAAGGCGGTGCCGGAGCACGCCGCACTGCTCCTCGTCGGCGATGTTGACCAACTGCCCTCGGTCGGGCCCGGTCAGGTGTTGGCCGACATCATCGCTTCGGGGGCTATTCCGGTGGCGCGGCTGACCGAAGTGTTCCGGCAGGCGGCCGAGAGCCGGATCGTCGTGAATGCGCACCGGATCAACGCCGGCAAGATGCCCGAGCCAGCTGCTCGGGGCGCGGACAGCGACTTCCATCTGATCGAGATCGACGAGCCCGAGCCGGCGATGGCGACATTGATCGAGGTGGTGACCAAGCGCATCCCGGCGCGCTTCGGCCTCGATCCGGTCCGGGACGTGCAGGTGCTCACCCCGATGCAGCGCGGCGTGCTGGGCGCGCGCAACCTCAACCACGAGCTCCAGGCGGTGCTGAACCCGAACCCCGCCATCTCGGTGGAGCGGTTCGGCTGGCGCTTCTCACCCGGCGACCGAGTGATGGAGAGCCAGAACGACTACGACCGGGAGGTGTTCAACGGCGATCTCGGCACGGTGGTGCGCATCGACGAGGACGAGGGTGCGGTGATTGTCGATTTCGACGGCCGCGAGGTAGTCTACCCGTACGGCGAGCTCGACACGCTGGTGCCGGCCTACGCCACGACCATCCACAAGTCGCAGGGCTCGGAGTACCCGGCGGTGGTGATCCCATTGGCCATGCAGCACTGGACGATGTTGGCGAGGAACCTCCTGTACACGGGGGTCACTCGCGGAAAGCGGTTGGTTGTCCTGCTCGGGCAGCGCAAAGCACTGGGCATCGCGGTCCGCGGCGGCAATACCAAGCCCCGCTGGACCAAGTTGCGCGCGTGGCTGGGTCATGCTGATCCCGTAGAAGCATCCTGACGATGAGGACGCGATGACGGACCTCGCCTTCGTCGTACAGAAGCACGCTGCGCGCCGGCTGCACCAACGCGCGACATGGCTGCTGATCAAGAGCCGGGACGCTGCCGCTCGGCCGCGCGGGGCGTCCGACATCCTGGTCGAGCAGCCGCTTTCTGTGATCTCGACCCGCGCCATCGAAGAGGTTTCCGCCGTGGATGACGGATTGAGGTCCCGGGAATGACCGGAGCCCCACGTTTGCGAACGCCGTAGGCGAACATCCGAATTTCACGGCGCGGCATGCGATGGCAACCTGCTGCCGCAACTGTTTGGCTGAGTGGCACGCCGTACCCGTGGGGCGGGGATTACCGCGGCCGAGCAGGCACATACGAGCGCATGCTGGCTGCCCTCCTTAGAACGCTCAGGGCGCGTGACGCCGCCACGAGACCGGCGATGAACCATTACGAACTTCGCGAGCCATCCAAGGCTTCACGATCGAGAGCTGAAATCTCAACGTTCACGCCCGCCGCTTTAGGCTCGGCGCCGTGTCGGGGCCTTTCTCGGCATCTCGACTACCCTGCCCCGCCGCTTTTCCCGTGCGGCAGGTTTGTTGCCTTTCGCTCCTCCGGAGCTTGGCTCTGGCGTCTGCTGCCGCGGCTGAGAGGTGTGTGCGTCGAGGAAGCGACGACATGCGTCGAAGTTCGTCTCGATCTCCGGCGGACAAGTGATGCCTCGCTGCTCCGCCAGACCGTGTGCATAGCTCAGCATCGCCGCGCTTGGAACACGCTGGTGTCCGGGCTGGCTGACGCCGTCGTTTTGAGGCGCGCGCGGCCCGGCATGGGTGTCCAGAAAGGCCCGGCAGACGCTGATGTTGCTCTTGCAGCCGCGCGGCAGCTTCACGCCCTTTCGCTCGGCCAAGCTCACCGCGAACGACAGCATGGCCGAGGTCGGTGGCCGATTGTCGCCCTGACCGTGTGGGATCAGGCTGGGATCGAGGCTGACCACCGGTGAGTTCGAGATCGCGGCGATCAGCTCATCGAGACGCTCCCGCGTGCGATGTTGAAAGGCATCGGCGCGCTGGATGGCCTCAGCGCGCGTTTTGGCACGACCGATTTCTGCCAACTCCGCCTCGAACATCGCTCGCCCCACCGGATCACCGTAGGCCGGGAACACGCGTCGCACCGCCGTGATGAATGCCAGCCCCACCTCGGTGACTTCGATGGCTGGATCCTTGCCGTTGGACAGCGTGATGTAGCGGCTCTTCAGGAGTTTGGGCAGGATCGTATCGCGCGTGGCGGCCGTGCCGAGCCCCTTGGGCTCGTTCGGGTTGACCGGGTTCTCCAGGGCGCGTTTGACCACTGGATCATCCACTTGATCAATCAGTCGGCCCATCACCACCGGGAGCTCGCCTCGGGTGATCCGCCGCGGCGGCTCGGTCATCGCGGTAGCGACGTCAGCAGTTACAGCCGATGCGCCCTCACCGTCGTTTACAACCGGCAGGCGGGCGGACATGGCCTCCGCCTCGCGCCTGGCCTTGCCGGGCACGGCGTCCGCTTCGAGTTCCGTCTCGCTCCCGTAGACCGCACGCCACCCGGGCGCACGTATGACGTTGCCGGAGACGACAAACCGTTTTGGGCCAATCGGCGTCCGTATCTCGGCAGTCACGCTGGTGCGGGCATCGATTCCGTCAGGGAGATGAGCGGTCAGGTAGGCCTTCGCGACGAGCTCCCACAACCGGAATTGATCGGCTGAGAGGCAGCTGCGCTCAGGAACCTTGCGCAAGGGCACGATCGCGTGATGTTCCCCTGGATCCTTGACGTAGTGCCCTTTGATGCCACGGCGGATCACAGGCACATGATCCCGCGCGATGAGGCTACGCAGGTCGGTCAGCACGGTGGCGATCGCGGCGATCACCGTTGCAGCATCAGCCGCCTGCCCCTCCGGCAGATACTCGGACTCCGTGCGCGGGTAGCTGAGGTAGCCCTGATCGTACAGGTCCTGGGCGATGCCCGCTGTATGTTGGGGATCCCAGCCGAACCGCTTGGCGCAGCGCCGGGCGAGGGTGTCCTTCGAGAAGAGCCGGGGCGGTGCGCGTCGCACATCCTTGTGCTCGACCGTCAGGGCCCCCGACCACGTCGCGGCGGCTGTCCGGATCGTCTCGGCGATCTCCGCGTCGAAGATCCGCTCTTTGGGTGCGTGCCACAGGGTCAGCTCGGCACCGGATTGGGTCCCCAGGTGCAAAGCGACCTTGAAGAAGTTCTGCGGCACGAAGGAGCGGATACGCTCCTCCAGGTCGGTCAGGATAGCGAGGGTGGGCGTCTGCACGCCGCCGAAGCGCCAGGGCTCCCGGAAAGCAGGCGGGCGTAGACGCAGCGAGATGGCCCGTGTGCCGTTCAGGCCGAGGTGGTAGTCCTCATACTGCCTGCAGAGCGCTTCGAGATAGGCGGCGTAGTCGCGCTCGCCCGAGCTTGGTTCCTTGGCCAGGGCAGCGAAGGCGCGGCGGATCGAGACGTCGTCGAGCGCGCCGAGCTTGAGCCGGTCGACCCGCCCACGCCAGCCGAGGTGCTCCAGCACCTCCCAGGCGATCATCGAGCCCTCGCGTCCGGGATCGGTGGCGATGATCACACGCTCGACGCCGCTCAGCGCCTGCCGGATGGCAGCAATCTTCGGTTCGTGCGACTGGCCGGACCGGTTGGTGCCGTAGCTGACCGGGATGGTGGCGAGCACGATCGGGAGGGTATCGAAGCGCCACGGCTTCCACTCGGGCCGGATGCTACCTGGTTCCTCGGCAGACAGCAGGTGCCCCTCCGCCGCCACGCAGACCGTGTTCGGCGAATGGAAAAAGCGCTGCAACTGCCGCATCGCAGAGGGCTTTTCAAAGAAGAACAGCGTGCGGCCGGAGCTCGGGGGTGACATGTCGCTGACCGCTAGGGCTCTCGCTACGCTTGGCCGATAGTTCACATTTTGTTCTAAAGCGGCTTCGCATACAACTGGCGCGAAGGGGTGCGAAGGACCGCGGCTGATGCTGAACGCGAACTGCTGTCCGAGGGCATGGGCGGTGACGTCTGCTTTTGCGCCCGTCGGCGATCCGGTGTGGCGTAGTCTGGCCGAAAGCGGCACGTCCGCTTCTGAGGCGGTTCCTTGCAAGTCAGACGTCCCCCTACGGCCCCACCCTGCTTTACCCACTCATCCTGATCGAGCAGAAGCATACAGTCTTCGCATAGCTCTCAAAGCAGCTTTGCTCTAGTTGGACACTGTCCGGGGCGAATTGCTTCCCAATGATGCTTGCCTTTAGTCATTAAAAACACACCGACTAAATTCTCGAACATTGAAAATAATGTTCATCCAGCCCAATCGGATGGATAAATCCATACGGAGGCATTTTAGCGAGTCAGGACCAAACGTCGGTCTTAATTGCTAAGCGCTTAGATTCAGCCGATAGCGATATGCATCTCCCCGGAATAGGCCCTCAACGTACTCGATCATGACCGAGTCCTGATTGTAACTGTGACGCTTGATCAGGAGGCACGGGAGGGGCCGTTCGAAGGCGAAAATCTCGCATTCGTCTGCTGTCGGCATAGTCGCTTCCACTGTCTGCTCGCAGCGCACGAGACGGCCGCCTGGGTGCCCGCCTAGGAAGGCGTACACGGAGCCGGAGAGATCGCCGGTCTCAAGGGCAGGTACGGCACGGATGTTGTACCAAGCGACCTCGCGTGACATCGGCACGCCGTCGCCGGAGCGAACGCGCGTCAGGCGCAGGAACGGGGCCGTCGAGGGCAGGCCGAAGATCGAGGCGATGGAGCGGTCCTCGGTGACCGCCCGTTCCAGTATGCGCGAAGACGGGATCTTCCCCAACTCCCGCATTTCCTCGGTGAAACCCTTGAGCCGGTCCATGCCTGGGCGTACGGGCTCGGGGGGACGGCGCACGAGGAAGCCGGAGCGCCCGCGCGGCACGAGGAGTTCGCCGTCACTCAGCTCAGCGTAGGCGCGCTGGACAGTGACGCGGCTGACACCAAGGCTATCGGCGAGCTGGCGCTCGGCCGGCAGGATGACGCCCGGCGGCAGCGAGCCCGACAGGATCAACTCGCGCAATTGGCTCTCGATCTGCCGGTACAGCGGCATCGCAGTGTCGCCGCGCAGGCGTAAGAGAGAGAGCACCGAGGGACGCTCGCCTTCCGCGAAGTCCGGGTCGACCTCACCGTTCATCGTCCGATTTTTAAGGCGCACGTCTGATCGACCTCCGGTACAAATGATTATATCGGATAGGCTCGGAGTGCTCCATGCGTGTCTTCGTCATTGGAAGCTTCGTGATTGCCTGCTCGGTCAAGGTGGCGCGGCTGCCGCAGGCAGGCGAGTCCCTCAATGGCTTGGCCTTCCTGGCCGAGCCCGGCGGCAAGGGCTTCAATCTCGCGATCGCCGCGCACCGGCTCGGCGTCGCAGTGGATGGACTCTTTGCCGTCGGCACGGACGTGTTCTCCCCAGTGGCCCGCTCCACCTTCGCGCAAGTCGGGTTCTCCGAGGATATGCTGGTACCGCATGCAGGCTCGACGGGTGCCGGCGTCGCCTTCGTCGATGCAACCGGCGAGAACTGCCTAGCAGTCTGCCTCGGCGCCAACTTCGCCCTCGGTGCGGAGGACGTCCGAGCCGTCGCCGCACGCATTGGGAAGGCAAACCTCGTGGCAGCGACTTTCGAATCGCCGGACGCTCCCATCCGCGAGGCCTTCGCCCTGGCTCGAACGCTGGGCCTCCGCACTCTGCTGAACCCCTCACCGGTGCGCCCCATCGACCCGGCGATCCTAGCCGACACTAGTATCCTCATCGTCAATGCGGTCGAGGCCGTAGACCTGGGCCTGGGAGCTCCCGACGCCATCGCCGACGCCCCAGCCGCGACACCGGCTATTGCCGCCCTGCTCCACGGCGGCCTAGACCTCTTAGTAGTGACCTTGGGAGATCGCGGCGCGATGGCGTTTCGCCCTGAGCTGCCGCCCCTACGCCAGTTGGCCTTCGCGGTGGCGGCAGTGGATACGGTCGGGGCGGGGGATGCATTCACGGCCGGGCTAATGGCGGGCCTGCTCGCAGCAGTACCGCTCGACGCAACCCTGCGCCAGGCCGCGGCTTGCGGTGCGCTCACCACCTGTCAGTTCGGTGCCTTCGACGCCTTTCCAACCGCGTACGCGTTAGCCGCCTTTCTGGACAACGCCGCACGATAACTCACGCCGCACCAAAACAATGTGCCGTCTGACCGCTGAACATCGAGATTGAGGCGACGATGCTCAGCAATTCCGCCTGCCGCTTGGTCCCGGTTTTGTTGAAGATAGAAGTGAGCTGAGTGCGAACAGTGCTTGTCTGGACGCCGACGCTCTCGGCGTAGCTCTGCAGGCGTAAGCCCCCGGCCAGGGCCTGAAGCAGGCGTGTCTCAGCTGGGGTGAGGTCGAATAGCAGGTTGAGGAGGCCGTCGTCCGGAGCTGCCCGCGCGCCAACGTGCACAAGGATGACCAGTACCGCCGAAGCACCGAAGACGTCGCCGGGATGCCGTTCTAAGCGCATGACGTGAGCGATCTGAGTGCGGTCGTCAGCATAGCTGCGCACCGGCATAGTCTGTGCCGTGGGTTGGCCATTGACCACCCTGTCAATCGCGTCCTGCAGCAGTTTGCTGTTGATCACGCTCTTGAATAGGAAGCCGCCGTGCTGGCCCGGGGGCAGGACCTCCGCCCGCTCCTGCAGACGGGCATTTATGGTGAGCACCCGCCCCGAGGCCGATAGGACCGCAGCGGGAAGCCCGATCTGATTGAGCATCATGGTGGTGACGCGAGTGCGCTCGCAACCGAACTGGGCGCTGAGTTGGCAAGCGCGCACAAAATGGGGACGCAGAGCGTCGAGCTTAGGTAGGATGGCGGCCTCGTGGGGACCGGTTTGGGCACGGCGTTCGGCAGTGACGATCGCGACATCGCCGGTAGGCAGGGGAATCGTTGTCCCCACCTGCCAAAACGTCTTGTCGACTTCGCTGGGCCGACCGTCGTAGGAGCCCGGTACGAGGTCGACGTCGCGCATGAAGCCGGCATGGGCCTGGACGCGCCATTGTGCCGTGCGCCCGCTGCCACGCCAGGAGGCCGCGGCCGTGAGCTGACGTAGTCGCTGCTCAAATGCTGGCGAGGCAATCCAGCGGGGCATTCCGACGGGGGGCAGCACCATGAGCACTGCGCCATCCGAATTCGCCGTTTCACCGAGAGTCTGTAGGACGTCTGGCCAGAGCTCCGGGGTGCCCGCAGCCTCGTAGATCCGGTCGATAAGAGCTTCCCGCACCGGCACGCCCCACGATGGTCTAAGTGATCGCAGTAAGACCAATATCAGTCCAAAACTGGCAGCGGTATCCTTCAAACAGATGATGCGTTTGGTGAGGGACGGTGCGCCGAGCGCGTTTTCAGTAAGCCCGCCGTCCGGACGCTCCAGCGGGCGCGGCGGCGACGAGAGCTTCGCAAACCAAGGCGAGGCTGTGCAAGTATCTGAGGAAAAGCTGCTTTCTTGCACGGGTGGAACGTAGGCCGCGAGCTTGTCGCGGTACAGGCAGTGCCATCCGCCAGACGGAGGATGATCAGTTTTCAGCCATCCTTAAAGTGTCGGCACACGTGAGGAACAGCCATGAAAACAATTGCCGCCAGCCTGATCGTTGTCTTGTCCTGCACCGGGGCCTGGGCCGACGATTTGAACGACCTACCAGAGCTCGCCTGCGCGCAAGCTTCCTCGGCCGTGGAGCGCGCGCAGATTGGGTGCCCGGACGCCAACAACGCGGCGGCCGAGCCCCGGGGGGCCGCTTCGCCTCTCGACCGAGCAGAAGACGACTAAGCGCATTCCCGGCGTCATGGGCGTCATCGCCACGGCCCTATTCGCGGGGGCGAGCCTCGGCCTGTCCATCGCCGCGCCGATCGGACCCACGAGCTTACTTTGCGTCCAGCGCACATTGTCAGGGGGCCTGCCCGCTGGCCTTGCCACCGGGCTCGGCGTCGCCACCGTGCATCTGACATACGGGACTTTGATGGCGCGCTGGAGCAACGACTTGGCCGCGGCGTTTTCGAACGGGGCCGTGCTTTCCCTAGTTTCGGGAGCGGTGCTACTCGCCCTCGCGGTCCGGGTACTTCGCCGCGGGTCGGTGTTGCACATGAACAGCGAGAGCCGCCACACCCTGGCCGCGAGCTACGGCAGTGCCATTGTGCTAGCCCTGGCGAATCCAGTCACCCCCGTGCTGTTCCTGGCCGCAACGCCGGCCCTCATCGCGCACGGGACCGCGCCACTCCCGGTACTGGCGGCCGGCGTTTTCCTGGGCTCGTTCGGCTGGTGGGCTATGTTCAACACAGCCGTGTCCATGTTCCGGCGCTGTATCACTAATCATGTTCTGAATAAGCTGAACAAGGCCGCCGGCCTCCTCCTCGCCGTACTGGCATTGAGCCTACTAGTTCGGGGATTAGACCAAAGCACGATAGCCCATTTGGATGGCACCAGTGAGGTCATGAACTCGGGGCAATTGGTCGGACTCCGAGACAGTTCTGAACCGCCGCGCGGGACAGACTGGCCCATCTCAACGACATCGCCACCGGCCATACGATTCTCCGCGAGTCCCCCGGCGGGTCGTTGAGTGCACCCAAGCGGGGCGCAACAGTTTCCATCGTTTGGTCACCTGCTTCAAACGGTGCTTGGGCATCCGTTTCGTCTTCACGATACTCGCCGGTGCCCTAAACCCACATCGAATACGAAGAATTTATTTTAAGCGGAGAGGACCTTAAGCATGGCGGTGTGAAAGATATCATCAATAATGTTACGATTTTCGAATAACGCAGGCGATAATTATAGTATTAAAAATCGGCAAATTGGTCCGCGGCAAATGCAGAGCGCAGTCCAAATTCCCGCAGGATCGCAGCTCACTTTCAAATCGAGCACGAATAATGCTGTGCGAGCTTGAAGATTAGCGTTCTTAGAATGTAATTACAACAGCTTAATGGAGATCGGTGAAGATGAGATTTAATTATGCGATTAGATTTGTATTTACAATTTCAATGGCACCGATCATCTTCTCGGAACCCGCAGTATCCCGAGAAAGAATATTTGTCGAAAGCGTGGATGGTTGGGAAACAAATAAAACAATCCGAGAAAATGATCCATCTCCTTGCCAAATTACCCACTCATATCTTGATATGACAGATGATGGATCTGAAAATTCGATTGGAATTACACGATTGGCCGGGCAGATAATCTTCATGATATCTTACGAAAAGTGGAATTGGCCGGAGGGTGAAAGCTTCAAATCGGACTTGGTTATAGCGGATGAGCCCATCGATCCAACACCAATATGGATCGGCAAAGAGAAGGTAATATACTGTCGCATACCGAATCGAGAGATCACCAAATTATCACTTGGCCGAATCGTTATTGTGCGGTTTCCGGAGGGGGATGCTGATTTCGATGTATCCGGCGTTAAGAACGCAATCGCAGCAATGGACGACTGCAATCGTTTGAGCGCAAGCAAATAAGAATTTTATGTACTATAACAAATATTTTTACCTAATTCTTGTATTGCAACATAAATTTCGCGACCCAGACCAAAAAAACGCAGTCATTGTAAATTTGAGTCTGAAGTGCTTCTGCAGGAATGGACCTGCCCTGTGGCTCAAATGCTTTAGAGCGGAAAGTTTCCCTCTCCTTGTGATTGAAGGAATTTAGATAATGGTGGACGGCACACGTAGAGCGATCCTCGGCGGCATCACTTTAACAGCCGGTGCGCTTTCGGCCCGGACGTCGTTAGCAGCCGAAGCTGACGGGCATGCAGCAGGGTACGATGTGGCACCTGCTTCGAAATTTGCATCTACTATCCCACGCAAAGCCGGCGATCCAGTTAGCTTCACGACCTCTCTAGATAAAGGCTTACTTAAAGCGACGTCGGGCGGATGGGCGCGAGACGTAACCTCAAGAATTCTTCCGATCGCTACAGATATCGCAGGAGCGCATCTTTTTCTCAACGCCGGCGGCGTCCGCGAAATGCATTGGCACACCTCGGATGAATGGGCGTACATACTTTCTGGGCGCTGCCAGGTGACTGTGGTTGATCCGAATGGCGAGATGGAGGTAGCAAACTATGGGCCGGGCGATCTATGGTATTTTCCAAAAGGCCATAGCCACGCCATCCAAGCATTAGGAGTTGAGCCGTGCCACGCAATTCTCGCCTTCAACGACGGTTTATATGGAGAGCACGGAACTTTTGGCCTCAGTGATTGGGTCAGTCGCCTAGATCCTGCAATGATGGCGCAGGTATTTGGCATGCCTAAAGATGCGATCGCTGGCATTCCAGCAGGCGAGGTCTATATACGGCAAGGTGCTTTGATGCCTCTCGATGGAACGCAAGCTCGTGCGACGAAGGTGCTTAGCCGTGCTCGCACGCACCGATATCAAATGCTAACAGCCGGGCCGCAAACCTATTCTGATGGTGGGTCGCTTGCGGTAGCCTCTGCCGAAGAATATCCGATGTCAGCTGGTATGACCGGCATGTTATTAAGACTCCAGCCTGGCGCTTTACACGAGCCCCACTGGCATCCAAATGCAAATGAGTGGCATTACGTTTCTCGTGGGCAAACGCGAGTTACGCTGTTTGCCCCGGACAAACGGCTTTCTTCGGCCGATCTGTCCGCAGGAGATTGCGCTTACTTGCCACGTGGGTGCGGTCACACGGTACAAAACATTGGCAAAGATGAGTGCGAAGTAGTTGGAGTTCTTGACAGTGGCTCTTATCAGGAAACTTCGATATCAGACTGGGTACAGCGGGTGCCGGCGCATCTTCTCGCGAACAATCTAGGTCTTCCGGACGAAGCTTTCGCGAAGCTTGCGCGTAAAAAATCTGTCATCATACCTGCGGCTTAGTTTATTCCCAGCTCAAATTGTAGCGAGTTTAAAATACTCAAGATAACGGTGTGGTCGCGCTCGGCACCCTAACTGACCTGCGCCGAACCGCCTACTCCAGCTCTTCGCCCTTATGCTGCGAGCAGGTTCTGCTCAAGTTGCTCATGCTCGCCGTAAAGTGGTCGTCGCGGCTGGACTGCGCGCAATGCAGCTTCATCTCAAAATGTTGCAGGCCCGAGTCCAGAAGCAACGCGTGGCTTAGCGGCAAACCGCCGTGGAACGAGGCATGGTTCGGTTCGGCAATCCGCGATCAGAAACGGTCGCATAGGTATCGCGGGCTATCGTGCCGCCGAATGCCGCGACTGGCTATGGCCGTGTGCCGGCTGCCCCGTTTGGAGCGCACGGATTGGAGAAGCAGCCATGGAGCGCTTCCCCCCCGAAGACACCGCCGCTTCGACGCGGCGGAGCGTGGCAAAACGAGAACGTCGTGTCGCGCCCGATCGCAACGCGATGGCCTGCGGCTCGGTGTCCGCTTTCCAGGCTGATCCTATGTCGCTCTAATGACTTGGTTGGGCGCAAAGCGGCCCGTCCGATTTTCGGCAATCCGCGGCTTGAAGCGGAAATGCACGCCTGACCGAAAGTCCGGTAAGCGTTCGAAAGCCCGACTGTCCGTTGCCGGTCTCATGGGCCCACTCGCCCCAAGACGTTCTGCCGCGATCAGGCGAGGACGGGTGCTTTGCTGGGTGCGGTGCCCACCAGCCGGCGCAGCATATCTGCGGAGCGGCTCAGCACACGGGAGAGCGGCGAGCGCCATAAGCCGTATCCGTCGTCGCATAGCGGATCGTTTACAACAGGGCTGCCATTGCTTCCGACAAGAACATTGCCGATATTTGGGTCTAGCCCCTGCGGAGACACGGCCCGCAGGTTGGCGACAAAGGCTTCATATTCGGGCCACGAGGCCCGGAACGCCTCGCGGATGCCGTCGAAGCTCGAATGATCGACGCGAGGTTCGTGCGCTGGCCATTCGGCTCTGAACCGGTCGCGCACGCCCTCATCCATAGTGATGCCCGGATGATCTGCGATGACGGCGTGGGCGTAAGCCAACCACCAGACGTCGCGTGCAGGATTGGTCAGTCGTGTTCCCACGGTCATCAGCGCGCCGCAGCGGCTGACATGCATGTCATGGATCCGCGGCGCATGCGGTCCATCCGATCCTGCGAAACCTTCGCGGAGCAGGGTCACATAATCGCCGAAACCGTCGGCCTTGCGGGCAAAGCGTACGACGACGTCAGGGTGGTCCGGATGGGCGTGGACAGTGCCATGGTATCCGAAACCAATTTCGGACCAGCCCATGGCGAGGAGCGTGGCATAAGCCCCCGTGGCCGACCGTTCCTTGATGCCGAGGGCAACGAGCGAGGGGCTGAACGTCTTCTTCTGGGGCCTAAAACCAAACATCGCAGCCACTCCCCCCGCCAGTCGAATATCCGATGCGACACGCGCTCAGCAGCCGCACAAGTGCGGTGTCGAGGATGGACCGGACGGGTGGGTCCGGCGAAGGCCGAAGTGACCCTGTCGATGTCGGGGGCAGCGTGACGCGGATGTCACTCCACTGTCATGGAATGACCCGGGCCTCCAGAAACTTCAATCCATACAGGAGCATAAATTTACGTGCGGGGGGTGTGAATTTTCTCCAATCCACGGGTCCTGCGGAGGTCTTCCATCTCGGCCAGCAGGCTCCGAGCTAGAACCCCATCGGCTTCGCTCAAGCCGAACTCCGCCACAGGTCGGACGTGCCGAGCCGCATGAACGGGACCAACCTCGACGTCGTCGAGGACGAGGTAATCTGTGATGCGGTTACGGGTTGCGTGCTCGTTGATCTCGTTGCCGCGCCCAGCCTGTTCGGCGGGGAGCATGGCGCCGGTCTTGGCATCTCGGCTTGTTGGCAGAATGGCGGTCCGCCAGTCGGAGTGAAAGCAGGTCTCGGGAAGCCCGGCTTCGATCAGGGCCGGACGGCAATCCTCGACGCGCCAAGTTGATGACACGACCACCCTAGCGTCGAACTCTCTTACGAGACTGGCGACGAGTGCGACCTGGGCCGGGTTGAGCCTATCCTTGCCGACACGCCGTTGATAGCCGACGGTCGTCACAACGCCGTCCACGTCGAGATAGACCGTCGGTGGTTCCTCCTGGCTACCGGAGTTCAAGGGATCAACCTCGTCTAGTGCAATAATCCTGCATCCGCCGCGGATGCCTACAAGGCGACGCTGCCACCGTCCAGCACGCCGATGAAGAACACCATAGGTATAGGCGGTGTCGTTATGCTTCGAAGCCCGGTACGACGGCGTAGTCTGGCCGTAAGCGGCCGGTCCGCTCCGTGACAAGTCGGCCGCAAAAGCGGACAGCCTCCTACCCACCCATCCCGGTCATTCAGTGGCGCATTCCAGCAGGCTGGATTTGGTCGAAAGCAGCTTGTCCGCACTCAGGGGCTCCGCTGCAAAAGCAGCCGTCCTCCAACCGACCCAATCAAATCATACAGGAGCAAAAGCACAGCTCCAGAAAGCAGACTTGAGCCGCATCGGCTCAGCCCAACCACATCTATGGGGCATATGGGACAACAGATCCGACGCAGTCCCGCCCCTAAGCGCGCCCGAGCCAACCCAGCAGCGTCCAACCGGTAGCGAGGCACGGTCGCCAGCCGGATTTCAGTCATGCCACCCGGTAGCAGACCCCAATCGGCTTGCCCCGTGACGAAGACATCGTCCGGCGTAGAGAGCACGGCCTGCCACACGTCGAGTCGCAGCTTGCGCCTGCGGCCCCCCGCACCCGGGGGCCGCCTCTACGTCGATCAGCCGGCCTTGACGGCTGCCGGATTGATGGCTGGCTGACTTGCCTCGTTCTCGCGCGTCTTGATGAAGCTGGCCGCGACTACGCCCACCAGCACGCACGCGCCACCAATGCATCCGCTATCCCAAAGCGTCCGCCGAGAGAGTCGTAACAGATTAGAGCCTCCCGCAACGCCGGACTGATCCTTTGGCGCGAGGGGCCATCGTCATGGGGACGACATGCCGGTTTGGTTGCCGTGCGCCGCGTCGACGATGTCGTCCATGACCAGCTGGCTCAGCGCGCAAATGAAGGATGACAGCCGGTATCCGTCGTGACGCGATAGCGCGTTGTCGAAGGCGCGCACGTTCCAGAACGGATCGTTGGCCAGCGTGACCGGGGCGATGCCGGTTAACGGTAACCCGTGCTGGAAGCGCACCGCGGGCGACCCCTGACCCTCGGCCCCGGCCTGCGGCGGTGCCAAGTCCTGGCTGTCCCACCCGAGACCACCTTCCTTCACCCGCCGTCGACGCGCGCGGACCAACCAACCGTTCGCGCGCGGGCAGTCGATGTCCGCGTCGGCCAGTGTCGCGTAGGCGTGGTGCCGCTCCGAGCCGGTTGCCGCCAAACCGAGCATCTCGTGGGTCGTGCCGAACGGTGCGCCCGAGGGCCGCGCGTCGGCGAGCACGCCGGCGGCCGGTCGCGGCGGGTCGAGGTTACCGATCGTGTGCGACTCCTCCGGCAGGCTGATCTGGAACGGAAAGGTCGCGGCCAGGACCGACAGGGTCCGCAAGGGTAACGTGAGAACGCTGTCGAGGAGATCCGCCTCGCGTGGGACCGCGCAGCTCATTCCGCGGGGTGGCCTATGCTCAATGCGCGCGGCCGCTCGTTCGAGAAAGCCCGCGGCGGGCCGGAAGTCGAACTTGAAGGTCGGGAACAGGTCGTGGGTCGCCCAATCGTAGTCCACGCCGGCGTTGAACATCGCGTCGGTGCCGGCGAGCCGCTGCCGGATGCGTGCCCGGGCGTCCTGGAAGCCGTCGTCGACGTCGAGGCCAATCCAGGCGCAATCGCCCGGCCGCAGCCCGCCCGCCGGGAAGGCGAGCGCCGCAGTGACCGACATTACCACCGGGCGCTGGTCCAGCGGGAACAGGCCGCTGTCATGCGCCACCTCCCCGGGCGTGGCGCCCGGGTCGGCAGGCGTCGCGACGCGCTCCCACACGGCGCGTTGGACCGCCGTCCACTTGCTCGCTTCGGCGGCCGGGTTGATGAGCACCACGAAGTCGCCGAGCACCGGCGGCATCGCTTCGCCGAACCGGTGGCGCCGCACGGCCTTGAGGAGGTCGTCCTTGAGGCCGGTCGCCAGCATGTTGCCGCCAAGGCTGTGGCCGGCCACGACGAGCTTGTTGTGCCGGTCGGCCCCGTCGGGGCCCGGCCTCCTCAACGCCGCCTCCAGAGTGCGCAGCGCGGATATGGCCGCGGGTGCGACCGCCTCGCTCACGGGTTTGCGGTCGAACAGGGTCGCAGCCGCGGAGAGCTCGCCGAAGAAGCCACCGAGCGCCGCCCCGAACCTGTCGCGCAGGCCGCGCTCGTCGACCCGGGCGCCGCGCCAGCCGACGTAGACCGCGGTGACGTCCATCCCGCAGGCGGCGGGATCGCTCCGACAGCGGTCGCGTAGGAAGCGGGCGGCGTGCGCCGCGTAGAAGCGCAGGTCCGCGACGTTGGCGTCGCCGACCTGGGCATCGTGGCGCCAGCCGTGGATGAAGGCGATGACGTAGTGACGTCCGGTGGCCAGGTGCTGCGTCAGAGCGTCGAGCTGCGTGATGACTGGCTTGAGCCCCGTAGCCGGCGCGCCGCGGGCGTGCATCTCACCCTCCATCGCGTGGCGCAGCATGGCGCTGTCGATGGCGACGTCGCTGCCGCCGGCGCGCGACACGAGGGCGTAGGGCTCGCCGTCCTCCTTGAACTCCAGGAAGCCGAGCGTGTACTCCAGCGGCCGCTCGCCGCGCGCGGACGGGATGACGTGGCGCTGCAGGGCGCACCGTAGTCGCGTCCGCCAGCGCCGGTCGTCGCGGAGCGCGCCCTCGTCGTTGGTCGGGTCGCGCCAGCCGTCGCCGTCGAGCATGGACGACATCGGGGCGCCGCGGCCGACCTCGCTGAGGACGGTCCAGCCGGTCCGAAGGCCCTCGCTGCACTCCGGGACGGCCGGATCGAGGTCGCGGTAGGCGCGAGCCTGCGGCGTCGAGAGCACGCCGTAGTTCAGGAACAGGATGCCCAGGGCGAGCAGTGCAGTGGCGATAACGCCGAGCCTGAGCCCGCGGACAAGACGTCCCGTCACTCGCCATGCTCCGCGCAGGACCACACCCAGGCGCCCGACAGGTTTCGCGACGTTCCGGTCGCGCTTCGGGCGGGCTCTCATCGGTGCGAGCGCCGTTGCAGGTGATCCTCAAGGATTTCGAGCGCCGCACCGCTGCCGCGCCGGCCGAGGCCGAGGCGCAGGCGGTCCGCCGGGACCGGCGCCAACGACGAACGCCACAACACGGAAGGCAATACGAGCAGGCCCACCTCTGACGCGACCGCCCGCGCGAACGCGGCCGCGCCCTCCCGCCCGCGGAAACGGGGAAAGGCGAAGGCCAGATTCCTCGGTTCGTCCGGCTCGAACCGTTCCGGATGGCGATCGAGCAGGGCGCGCAGTCGGCGATGGTTGCCGCGACCTGTCGCGCGGGCGCGCCCGGTGATGCGCGGCTCGGCCCGCAACGCGATATGCGCGAGGACCTCGCTCGGGCCGGCGAGGCAGCTCGACAACAGGCTCTTGATGGCTAGGACACGTTCGAGCACGGCGCGGTCTCGGCAGGCAACCCAGCCGACGCGCAGGCCCGGCAGCCCGAAACCCTTCGAAAGTCCGTTAATCGAGATCCCACGCTCGTACACGTCGATGACTGGCGGGATGGCACCCTCCGGGTTGGCGTCCGTCTGGCGATAGACCTCGTCATTGACAAGCCAGAGCCCGTGCCGGCGGCAGAGGTCGATCAAGCCAGCCAGGGTCGTCCGGTCCAAGGTCGCACCTGTCGGGCTGTTAGGGAAGTTCACCAGCACCAGCCGCGTGTTCGGCCGGATCACGCTGGCGAGGTGGTCCAGGTCGAGCGCCCAATGCCGGTCCGAACTCAGGGCGACCCCATCCGCCGCGCATAAACTCGTCACGACGAGCTCGGACGGTTGGTAGATCGGCACCACCACCACCGCATGGTCGTCCGGGCCGAGCAACGCGCGCAGAACGCAGGCCACCGCTTCCTGTGCGCCGGCACTGACGAGCACGTCATGGGGTTTCAGGCCGACGTACCGCTCGGCGACCGCGGCGCGTAACCATGAGGCGCCGCGCGGGTCGGCGTAGCCGAGGTCCGCGTTCCGCCAGCGCTTCACGTCCTCCGGACCAGCAAGACGCAGCAGCGCGGCGAGTGAGAGCGACTGTGAGTCCGACGCGGCGAGGTCGTGGTGCGCGCATGTCGACCAACGGGCCAGATATGCCGCCAGCGCGAAGGACCGCCCGGGCGTGGGCCCGCGTCTCGGCGATCTGAGGAGGGCGCGGTCCTCTCGTATGTCGCCTGCCCAACCGCCCGGTGCATGGTAAGCGTCGAACGCCATGGCCTTACGATCTCTGGGCCGGGCTAGCGGCGACGCGCAGGTAGGTCGCCCCGATCCGCGTGGTCGCCCGAAGCGTCCCACCGAGCGAGCCCGCGACCTTCGAGGATCCGCCCAGACGGCGCCGGTAGGGCATCGGCACCTCGCGGATGCGCAGGCCCACGCGCGCGGCCTGCATCTGCATCTCGATGTTCCAGCCGTAGGTCAGCTCGCGCAAGTCGAGGGCCCGCAGCGCCGCGCGGTCGATGGCGCGAAAGGCGCACATGTCGGTGTAACGGACGCCGTAGCGCAGGCCGATGCCGAGGCCTGCGAGGCGGCCGGCGAGAACTTGGTGCCAGAGCATCGACCCGGGCTCGCGGCTCCCCAGGGTGCGCGACGCGAGGACGAGGTTGTGGTGGCCGGCGAGCACCGGCGCGGCGATCCGCTCGATCAGGTCGCCGCGGTCCGCGCCGTCCCCATCCAGGTAGACGATCACGCGCGAGGCCGGATCGGCGGCGGCTGCTCCGAGCGCGCAGGCCCGCCCGTAGCCGCGTCCGACCTCGATCACCCGGGCGCCGGCGACTCGGGCGATGGCCTGCGTACCGTCGGTCGAGCCGCTGTCGGCGACGATGATGTCGGCTGCATAGGCCGGCGGGATCTCGCGGATCACCGCGCCGATCGCCTCGGCCTCGTTCAGGGTCGGAATGACGATGCTGACCGGGTGCATCGCTTAAAGACTCCAGCGCAGGCCGCAGTTCCGGCACGGGGCGGGCGGCGCGTCGGAGAGGAGCGAGGTGCGGAAGTCGCGATAGGCCTCGCCGTTCCAGATCTCTCGGAGCGTGGCCTGCGTGGCGTCGCCCAACGTGTAGTTGGAATAGCCGCGCACCGAGAAGGGCGCGATGCAGCAGGGCAGCGCCCGTCCGCGGGCTGTGAAGTACATGAGGGACCAGGGTCGCCGACAGGTGGCCCAGGCGCGGTCCTCCTGCCGCTTCAGGCTGATCCCGGGCTCGGTCGCGCCCGAGGCGTCGAACGTCACCCCCAGCGAGCGGCCCAGGGCCTCGGCCTCGGCGATCGCCGCGGTCTCCTCGGCCCGCGCGCTCTCGAATAGCGATAGGTCGGCTCGGGCCATGCCGTACCCGGCCTCGTCGAAGACGAGGCGCTGCAGGTGCACCTCAGTCACGCCCATCTCGGCCGCCAAGCTCACGAAGGCGGGGAGCTGGTCCACGGTCTCCTTGAGACCCGTCAGCCAGAGCGAGACCCGGGGCGTCGTGGCGCCGGACGCCTTCTGGAACGCGACGAACTTGCCGACGTCGCGCACGATGCGGTCGAAGAAATCCTTGCCGCGCACCCTGCGGTACGAGGCCCGGTCAGCGGCGTCGAGGGAGACGCGCAGTTCGTCGAGCCCGGTGTCGATCAGCTCCCGGAAGCGCTTGGGCTGCAGCAGGGTGCCGTTGGTATTGAACAGGACGTAGGTGTCGCGGTCTTTGAGGTAGCGGATCATGCGCGGCAGGTCCTTGACCAGCATCGGCTCGCCGACCCCGTGGAGCACGACCCGGGCGACGTTCGGCACTTGGTCGACGATCCGCGTGAACAAATCCCAGCTCATGTCGGCCGGGGGTTCCAAGGTCTCGAAGGTGCGCGGGCAGGTCTCGCACAGCAGGTTGCAGCGGTTCGTGACCTCAAGATAGAGGCAGACCGGAGGCGCCACGGCCTCGGAGGCTCGGTCGGTACCGATCGCCTCGAAGTAGCGGCGCGGATCCTTCAGGGCGGCTGAGGCCGTCATTGGGCGGTTCCTTCCGGGAGAGCGGCGAGGGGTGCGGTGCGGGCCCGCCACAGCGCACGGGCGGCCAGGACGAGAGCCGGGACGAAGACCAGCGATGGCCAGAGGGAGCGGTCGTTGAATGGATCGATCAGGAACAAGATCGGCGCAGAGCCGAGCCAGATCAGGGCCGGGGCTGGGGCGACCACCGCGGGCAGCGCCAGCCAGGGGTAGTACCAAGCGTAGTGCGGGCTCGCCGCGCAGGTGGTGAGGGCTGCGAGGAGCCCGGCATCGCGGCACAGCGCGACCGCGTCGAGCGCAGGTGGCCGGTCCAGGCCGAAGGCGATCCGGAGCGCGAGCGCGGTGAGCGTTAGGCCGGCGCAGACCAGATAGGTCCGCAGCAGGCCCGGTGGGCTGAGCCCGAGATGGCCAAGCCCGGCGAGCAGCCAGTAGCCCGCGCCGGTCTCGTACCCCTCCTCGGCCCCGTAGCCCCCGGCGAATCCGAGCACGTTCGCGCCGGCGCCGAGATAGGGCAGGTAGAGGACCGCGATCACGGCAGCACCGACGAGCATTGGCCGCCACAGCCGGCCACCACGTACGAAGGCGGGCGCCACCGCGATGGGCAGAACCTTGACTAAGGTCGCCGCGCCGAGGAGCGCGCCAGCGAGCCCGTACCGACGGCGGGTGCGGGCGAGCAGCGCGAGGCCGAGGAGGCCGATCGCCACGGCGTCGACGTGCCCGTCGCAGGCGAAGGACCACAGGGCGAGCGGGTTCCAGGCGTAGATCAGGATCCGGGCCGACGGCAGGCCGGCCCCGCGCAGGATCGCGAGCATCGCGAGCACGCCCAGGGCTTCGAAGCCCAGCATCGCCAGCTTCATCCCGGTGACGCCGTGCGAGACCTGGCCTACGGCGGCAAACACCATCTGCGCCGCGGGCGGGTAGATCGTGCGGGCGTAATCCTTCCGGTTGATCTGCGGGTAGACCGCCGCGTCGCGCAGCCGTTCGAGGGCCGGATCGGCCGGTATGTAGCGGTATGGGTTGATCCCGGCAGCCTGAACCTGCCCGTCCCAGACGTAGCGGTAGATGTCGCTCGACAGGAACGGCGGCGCCGGCAGCAGCGCGGCCCGCATCAGCACGGCGACGCCGAGGATCGTCCACAGGGCGGCCCGCGGCAACCGCTCCCGCAGCACGAGGCGCACGGCGATGAGGTAGACCGCGAGGCCGACCGCCACGATGCCGACGAAGACATTGGCGCGGGTGACCGAGCCGACCGTGTCGGCGCCCGGTACGTGGATCGCGAGCGCGCCGACATTCACGGCCAGCAGCAGGAGGCCGAGGGCCGCAAGCCTGCGTGCGGGACTGGCGAGCAGCCGGGTCATGCCGGCACGGCCTCCGACATCTCCGCGAGCCGCGCCAGAACCGCACGCGTCGCCGGGGCGGCGAAGCCGGTCCTGTCGGCCGAAAGCCGGCCGAGCGAGGCCGCGTCGTCGACGTCGTACCAGGGCTCCAGCTCGACGAGATCGAGGCCGATCTCGCGCGCCCGGGCGCGGGTCGCGGCCGCGACGGTGTCGGTGCTCCAGGCGATGTCGGCGAACAGGCGGGCATGGGCCTGCTTGAGGCCGAGGATGTAGTAGCCGCCGTCGTCGCAGGCGCCGAGCACGGCCCGGTCCCCCGGCGCGAGCAGGATCCGGGCGGCCTGGACGAGGAGGCGCGTCGGCAGTGTCGGGATGTCGGCGCTGAGCACGCAGGCCGCCGCATGGCCCTCCGCGAGCATGCTCCCGACGGCCTGCAGCAGGCAGCGGCCGAAGCCCTCGACCGCCGCCGGGGCCGGAATGTCGCCGTCCGCCGGGACGAGCCGTGTTCCGCATGCGAGGTGTGGGACCACCAGCGCCTCGGCGCCGCGCGGCGCATAGGCCGCATAGGCGGCGATCGGCGCGGCGCGCGCCGCCTCCAGGATGTTGGCGGTCGTGTCGCACAGGAAGGCGGCGCTCAGGAGCGCGGCATGGTCGGGCCTCAGCGGCGGGCACAGCCGCGTCTTGGAGCGGCCGCTGCGCGGCGCCTTGGCCATCACGCCGATCGCGCAGGTGGCGGACGATCCGGATGTCGATCTCGGTGCCATCTCACAGAATCCTCCGTGATCAGTGGAAGGGCCGGACGATCCCGATGCGGAGCGTCTCATCTGGCGGGATTGCGGCGGCCGAGCCGGCCACGACGGTCGGCAGTGCGCGCAGGTGCTCCGGCGTCAGGCCCATGAGGGCGACGTACTCGCCCAGCAGCGCCACCGCCTCGACCGGCACGGCCACGAGCCGGGATTCGACCCCGCTCCAGGCCGCCGGCTGGAGCCCGAGCCGGTTCAGCCCGAGGACGCCGTCGAGGCGCACGATCAAGGCGGCGTCGCCATCGTCGCGGCGGACGAGGCCCGTCACGCGGCCGAGCACGGGCTGGGACTCCTCCGGCTGGAGCAGGAAGCGGCCGGGGAGATCGCCGGCGCGCACGGGCTGGGGAAACCGGTCGGCCGCGCGGCCCGCCATCTCGGGGGCGGTCATGCCGGGCTTCGGCATGTGGTCGGGGGTCGGCGAGGGACCGGCCGTCTGCGCCGGCCCCGGCCCGACGACGGTCAGGGTCAGCAGCGCGGCGCCCAAGGCGCACGGACATACGCGGGCGCTCATAGGCCGGCGAACCAGCTGAATCCGCGGCTCTCCCAGTAGCCACCGGAATAGGTGTTGGTGACCTCGATGGCCGTGATCCATTTCGGGTTCTTGAAGCCGAGCTTGACCGCGGTGCGCAGGCGCAGCGGATACCCGTAGGGGTCCGGCAGGTCCTGGCCGGCGTAGCGGGTGGCGAGCAGCGTCTGCGGGTGCAGCGCACTGGCCATGTCGATGCTGCTCGGGTAGTCGTCCGCCGTCTTGAAGGCGACGTACTTGGCGGTGAGGTCGGCGCCGACGCGCTCCAAGAAGGCGCGGAGCGGCACGCCCGACCACTGCCCGATATAGTCCCAGCCCTCCACGCAGACGTGGCGGATGATGATCTCGCGCTCGGGCAATTCCGCGATCTGCCGACGCGTCCAGGGCCGCTTGTCGGAGATCAGCCCGGCGAGTTCGAGCCGCCACGCCGCGCCGTCGATCGGCTTCACGTCCTCGACGTCGTAGTAGGCGTTGAAGCGCGGCGGCTTCAGGACCTGGGAGGCGGGATATTCCGGCGCGAGCTTGCGGGGATCGAACAGGGCGGCCTGGATGCCGTCGTTGAAGTCGGAGACCGCGCGCAGCGTCTGGCCGACCGCGGTCGTGTCGGTCACGTCGCAGCCGGTGAGCATGGTGAGCGCGCCCAGCGTCAGGCCGCCGCGCAGGAGACCGCGCCGCTCGATCTGGCGGACCAGGGGGCGGTGGTCGTCGAGGATGCCGGGATCCGGCACCGTGCGGGGGCGGAACGGCGACCTCATCGCGCCGCCTCCCGGGCCATGGCCGGGAGGGCCGGCTGGCGGACCGGGCCGCCAGTCAGCATCGCCCACAGCGTGCGCGGCACGAGCAGGGCGAGCACGACGTGGATGGCAAGGAAGCCCGCCAGCACCGCCATGCCGGCGAAGTGGACGAGGCGCGCGCCCTGGAAGCCGCCGAGCAGTGCGACGAGGCCAGAGAACTGGACCGGCTTCCAGATGGCCAGCCCGCTGACGACTTGGCTGATGCCGGCCAGGATGGCGACGATGTAGAGGATCTTCTGGACGGCGTTGTAGGTCGTCAGGTCCTCGTGCGCGAGCTTGAGCCGCAGCGTGTCGCGGACCGTCTGCACGATGTCGCTCGGGCGGATCGGCAGGAGGCGCTCGCGCAGGCGCCCGGTCGCGACGCCGTAGACGAGATAAGCGCCGCCATTGGCAACCAGCAGCCACATCGCGGCGAAGTGCCAAAGCAGGCTCTCGGCGGCCCAGGACCCAAGGCGGATCGCCTTGGGAAAGTACACGCCGTGAATAATGACGGAATCGTCGTAGATGCCCCAGCCGGAGCCGATCAGCACCACCATCGCCACGGCGTTCGTCCAGTGCATGATCCGCACCGGCCATGGGTGCAAGCGACGCCTGGATCTGATCAAGTTCATCTTCATGATAGCGGGCGCCCTTCCTGTGTTTTGATCCAATACGTGGTCGTAAATTGATGAATTATGGGATCGACAAGCCATATGGGAAAAGCCAATCGCGAAATTGCCTATCGTGATGCCCTAGACCTTCCACTGAAGACGCTGACATTAGTTCACCAGTAAGAGCGCACGGAGTGCCCATGTCCTGCGATATTCTTCCGCGTCTGTTCTCGACTTTGTCTGTGCAGGTCCATGCGTTCGCGTTCTGTGAGATCCAGACCGGGTGGCAGCTGGCGAAGAACGGCATGGCGGACGCGATTCTTGTCCATTACGTTCTTGCGGGCTCAGGAACGATCGTGGTCGAAGGTCAAGAACCTCTACGTTTCGGGCCGAATTGCATGGTGATCCCACCGCGCGGCATGCGGCACTCAATTGGTTTCGCGGGAGCTGCCCGAACGGTTACGGCCGAAGACGCACGCAGAGTTCTTCCGGATGGCCTTATTGCGTTGACGGCGGGTGATGGAAGACGGGACATTTTACTGGCCTGCGGCTCTATCGCGGCGCGATATGCCGGCGCGCTCGGTCTTTTCGACCGTCTGCACAACGCTTTAATTGAAGATTTATCCGGCAGCGACAGGCTGCGCCACGCCTTCGCTTTCATGATCGAGGAACTGGTCAATCCAAGTCTTGGTACGCAGGAAGTGACGAGTGCGCTGATGAAGCAGTGCCTGACGATCCTGCTTCGGATCCATCTGAAGGAGAAAGGCGCTGAATCGCCGATCTTCGAAGCGCTGCGCGATCCGAGACTGGTTCCGGCGATTGCGGCTGTCCTCGACGCGCCTGGGGCGCAGCATACGGTCGATAGCTTGGCTGCGCTCTGTGGAATGAGCCGCTCCGGTTTCGCCGAGCGCTTCTCCGCCACATTCGGCGAGGGTCCGATCGAGTATCTGCAGCGGGCGCGACTGCAACTGGCAGCCAAGCTGCTGACGTCCTCGCCCATGCCCGTGAAGGTCATCTCTGAGAGCGTCGGTTACGCCAGCCGCAGTTACTTCTCGCACGCCTTCAAGACCGCTTACGGGTGCGATCCGAGCGCCTACCGCGCTCAAGCCACGAGCCTGGTCAGATCCCTGGAGCAACAATCCGACCTCGGGATCGACGGCGCACGGCGGAAGTCCGAAAGGCCCTGAGCGTGCATGCGGGTGGATGTCTTCCGAGTTGAACACGAGCACCGAGGGTATTGCCATCATCAACGCCGGATAGTCTCGCCAAAAACTTGCGATGGGGGAACCCGCACGGCGTGCGTTATCGTTCAAATCAGGTGCTGTGGCTCGAACTTGGTGGTTTCTGAAATTAAATCTGCATATAAGCGGCGCGTCGAAAAGACGGCCCGGATTTCCTCAGGGGGGCCTTCATTCGTAAAACGAAGGGCGGCCTTTCGGGGATGAGGAATCTTAAAAATCCTGCTCTTCAGTATGCACGGCGCGACCCGAGAAGCGGCGCCCATCAAGGCTGAGAAATCTTGAAATCAGGATCTGCCACGCCGATCGATGATGCTCTTCGTCAACGTGGCACAGACGCTTGGTCTGGTTGGGTCGATGGCAAGCCCCGATGAAAGAATGGTCTGCTCGGCGAAAGACCAGCATAGAATGACGCATATCGGCCACCTCGGCAGACGATCAAAGCGGGTCGCCTGACGTTATGCTGTCCTTAGACATTACCCTGCTTTGTATATCCAGCGCGTCTGCGTACGGCTCGAGGCCTGCTGCCGAGTCGAGAACGGAGTCGCGCAGTCACTCCTGGCACCATCGGAACATCAGAGACGTGGATCTGCGGGTGCCATGTCCCGCCATTTAAGATGCGAAAGGATGTTCATGCCGTCTGTCCTAGCGCCTGGCACGCACAGCATCGCCGTGAACGGCGTAGCTCAACATTATCACGTCTCCGGCATCGGACCATATTGCATCGCGCATGCCGGTGGCCCCGGCATAGACGCCAGCTACTTGCGATTGCCTCTGCTCGAAAAGAGCCTGACCATGGTGTATCTGGACCCGATCGGCACAGGATCGTCCGGACGCCTCGCGACCCATCCTCAGGGGTACAGCGTAGACCGCTTCTCCGAACAGCTGCTCGCGTTTATCGACGCGGCCGGTATCCCCGATCCTTACCTTCTCGGCCATTCGCACGGTGCCTTCGTGGTGCTGGAGGCAGCGCTCAAGCGGCCAGGAGGACTTGCGGGTCTGATCATGTATGCCGGCACTGCCTACACAGGCGGCGCCTTCATGGCCGATGCGAGCGCTGAGATCGCCGCCTTCGTGGCACGCCACGCGGGGACGGCGGAAGCCAACGCGGTCGAGAGGGCCTGGGCCTCGATCCCCACCACCCGCACAGACGCGGCCTATACCGCGGCGCTGCGCGACCTCCTTCCGGCCTATATGTCGGACTTCCGGCGCTGGCCCGACATGCTCGCGACCCTGCGACGGCGGCTCCAGGCGACGCTGCTGGTCGACGATGGCCAAGTCTTCGACGTTCGCGACCGTCTCGCCACCTTGCAGGTTCCGGCGCTCGTCGTCACCGGAACCGACGACTTCATTCTCGGCCCGCGCCACGCGGCGTTGCTGGCCGATCTGCTACCGCAGGCGCAAATGAGAATCTTCGAGAAGAGCGGCCACTTCGCCCATATCGAGGAGGCCTGCGCCTTCGCGGAGGCCGTCCTTCGCTTCACGGGACGTCCGGGCCGAGCGTTGTCCGGCATATGACGGCCGTACGCGCCTAAGATCCCCGACCTCAAGCGCTCCACCGAGGTGCTGCGTGGTTGTCTAGGGCAGCGGCACACCGGACAGAGTCGCGCACCGGTCCAGCAGAGCCTCCTGCAGCCCGACGCGACGGGTGCTGGGCTCCGGCAATTTTTCGCGCTGGTGATAGAAGTACCGGCCCGTGACACGGGTCGCTGGGTCGTCCCCGACCGCCAGCCATGCCTGGGTCACGGGCGCGGCGGTCAAATCATCCGGCGCACCGGGACCGCCCATACGGGTGGGTACCCAGCCCGGTTCGAGGGCGTTCGATCGCACCGCGGGCCAGCGTCGTGCCACGCCGAAAGCCAGCAGGACATTCAGGAACTTCGTTTCCGCGTAAGCCTGCGATCCGCTCCAGCGCCGTCTGGTCCATTGCAGATCGTCCATGTCCGGGATACCGCCTGGGTGCATGCCCGAGCTCAGGTAAACGAGGCGGTCTGGCCTCTCCATCAAGGCGGTGAGCACGTAGGGCGCCAAGACGTTGATCGCGAAGAGATGGCTCAGACCATCCCGGGTCTCCAGCCGGCGCGCTTCGCGGTAGCCGATGCCGACATTATGTATGACGGCGTCGAAGCGCCCGATCGCGTTGGCCTGCTCGGCCACGGATCGCATGCCGACGATCGTGACGACATCGCCGATGACGATCTGGGCCGCTTTCGGAAGCGCCCGTCGCGCGACCTCGCCGCGATCGGTGTTCCGCGCATGCAGCACGACTTCATGGCCCTCGCAAGCCAGGCGCTGGCCCGCCATGAGCCCGAGGCCATCCGACGATCCGGTGATGAAGATACGGGCCATCGTCAGTCTTTCAGCAATGCTTCGGTTACGATCGGCGTTTGATAGGGCTGCAACGATGCGGCCGCCCGTAGATCGTGCGTCGCGAATCCCTGCTCGGGCAGCACCGCTCGAGGCGATGACGGGCGGCTCTGCGCGACAACCGGAGCCGTTCCGGTCGCCGTCGCCGATCTCCTCGGGTGGACGCTGCCTGCCGTGGTGCGCGGTTGGCGCATGTCCGGTTCGCCTTGCAGTCAGCCGGTCACCAGGGAAGCGGATTGTTGAACCGGTCGACGTAGCGTAGCCCGGCCAAGCCGCGGTTCGCCTCGATCATGTCGACCACGCGCGGGATGCTCTCCGCGACGGACAGAGCCGCATCGCCGCCGCCCATCTCGGTCCGCACCCAGCCGGGAGCGACGAGGAGCAGGGCGTGCCCGTCATCGGGGTGCTTCGCCGCATAGCCCTTCATGAGCATGTTGAGCGCGGCTTTGCTGGACGCGTAGAGCTGCCAGAAGCCGGTTGCATGCGCGATGCTGCCGAGCTCGGAGCTCATGATCCCGATGGTACCGCCGGCCGGCACCAGATCCCGCAAGAGCTCGACCGCGCGCACGGGCGAGAAGGCGTTGGTCAGCATCATGTCGAGAAAGTCCGTCTCGTGCGCGCTGACCGGGCTCGCCTCGATTTCGCGGGCAATGCCGGCATTGATGAACAGGACGTCGACGCGTCGACCACTCAAGCGCTCGCGCAGCGCGCGGACAGAGCTTCCATCGTTGATGTCGACCGGCTGGATCTCAAGTCTGTCGGGAAAGCGGTTCGCGAGCGTCTCAAGCTGGTCGGAGCGGCCGCGTGCCGTTGCGATCACGCGCCACCCGCGCCCGAGCCACTCCTCCGCGAGGGCGAAGCCCAGTCCGCGCGAAGCGCCGACGACGAGCGCCGTGGATTGCCCTGTCATGAGAGCCTCCTCTGAATTGCCACAGCTCTATGTGGCGTAGAGTCGGGACAGGAATTAGCGTCGTTCTATCAGATCATTCCGGACTCGGAGTCATGGAACGATGCCTTACGATGGCCGACTGCTCGCCGGCGTGACGGTTCTGATGGCTGTGGTCGAGGCCGGAACCATGACCCGAGCGGCCGAGGCCCTCGGCCTCACCCAGTCGGGTGTGGGACGCGCCATCCAGCGTCTGGAAACCCGCGTCGGTGTGCGGTTGCTTGATCGCACGACCCGGACCTTGCGCCTCACCGACGAGGGAAGTCGCTTCTGGGAGCGGGTCGGCCCGCATCTCGACGGGATCGAGGAAGCCGCCCTGGAGGCGGCGGGCAGTGCGTCGACGGTGCGCGGGCGCCTGCGGGTGAATGTCGATCCGTTTTTCTCGCGCCTCGTCCTATCGCGCGAGCTGACGCGCTTCCTCGCGCTCCATCGCAAGTTGCGGCTCGAACTGATCATGCGCGATCAGATCGGCGACCTCGTCGCCGACGGGTTCGATATGGCACTTCGGTTCGGGGATCCGCCGGTGGCGGGCTTCACCGCGCGCAAGCTCCTGGAAACGCGGATCCTGACAGTCGCGGCGCCGGCGTACCTCGCTGCGCACGGCCGCCCCGCGCACCCGCGCGACCTTCGCGACCACGCCTGCATCGACTATCAGGATCCGCTGACGGGCCGCCCCTTCGCGTGGGAGTTCCGCCGCGGCGACGAGGTCGTGCCGGTGCGGCAGCCGGCGCGCCTGATGGTGTCGGACGTCGAGACGATGATCGGCGCCTGTTGCGAAGGCGCGGGGATCGCGCAGGTCATGCAGCTCGGCAGCCGGAACTTCGTCGCGAGCGGCAAGCTCGTCGAGATCTTCCCGGACTGGCCCGACGAGACCTTCCCCCTGTACGCGATCTACCCGTCGCGCCAGCATCGCGCCGCGAAGGTCCGCGCTTTCACCGAATGGTGCCTGCAGCTGGTCGGCGGCAACAACGATCTCGATGCCGCCGCGACACGGTGAGCCGCGTCCGGGACTACAGCGCCGCCCGGCCGATCGAGGCACCGCCGTCGACGTAGAGCGTCTGCCCCGTCATGAACGCCGCCCCGTCCGACATCAGGAACGCGATGGCTGCCGCGATCTCCTCCGGCCGTCCGAAGCGCCCCATCGGCACCCCGGCGAGGTAGCGAGTCTCGCCCTCGCTGCCCGGCGGGTTGTTGGCCCGGAACAGCTCGGTCTCCGTCGGTCCGGGCGCCACTGCGTTGACGGTGATCCCGGTCGTTGCGAGCTCGAGCGCCCAGGAGCGGGTGAAGCTAACCAGCGCCGCCTTCGCGGCCGCGTAAGCCGTGCGCTCGACGCTGCCGAGGACGGTCAGGCTGGCGATGTTGACGACCCGGCCCCAGCCGCGCCGGCGCATGCCGGGCAGGGTCGCCTGCACGGCCTTAAGCGCCGGATGGAGGTTGACGCGCAGGACCTCGTCCAGCGCGGACATCTCAACGGCCTCAAGTCGCTGTGGCCGCACCAAGCCCACATTGTTGACCACGCCATCGAAGGCGAAGTGTTCGGTCAGGTCTGCAAGGACCGTGTCGGTCGCCGGACCGTCGGCGAGGTCCACCGGCACGAGCGTGCCGGGAAAGCCGTCGAGGCCGCCGCGGGCGATGCCGACGACGTGATGGCCTGCGCCGGCGAGGTGGTGTGCGACGGCCAGCCCGATGCCCTTGCTGGCACCGGTCACGAGAAAGGTTCGGGGCATCCTGGATCTCCTTGCGGCCGTGTCTTGTCAGGCGGGAATGGAGGCGGCGCGGCGGAGCGCCGGCAGCATGTCTTTGGGCTCGGGTCGGCGCGTGTAGTCGGGGTTCACCTCGGCGTAGAGGATCACGCCGTCCTGCCCGACGATGAAGCGGCCGGGCATCGGCAGGGTCCAGCTCGCGTCGCCGTTGAACGCCGGCAGGTCGTTCTTCAGGCTCATGTAGAGATCGACGAGGTAATCAGGCAGCGCGAAGCGCAGGCCGAACGCGGCCGCGACGGCGTTGTGCGGGTCCGACAAGATCGGGAATTCAAGGGCATTCTGACGGACCGACTTCCGGCTGTTGGCCGCCGTCTGAGGCGAGAGGGCAACGAGGCTCGCCCCGAGTTTCTCGAATTGTGGCAGCGCCTCCTGAAGCGCCCGGAGCTCCATGTTGCAGTAGGAGCACCACCCGCCGCGGTAGAAGCTAATCACGAGCGGCCCGCGCGCCAGCAGAGCGTCGGAGGAGATGGGCTGCCCCTCCGGATCGTTGAGCGTGAACGCCGGCGCCCGGTCGCCGGCCCTGAGGGCACGGGTCGCGGCGCCGGTGGCGATCAGTTCCGCGGTGGCCCGGTGCATCGTCCGGATCACCGAGGGCGGGACGTTGTAGGGGGGCTTGCCGGCCTCGAAATCGGCTTTGAAGGCGTCGAGCTTGGATTGCAGGGTCATGGGTTTGTGCCTCGTGCGACAGACTGGCGAGCTGGCTTGCGCTGCTGGCTTGCGGGAGTGGACCAGCCCGGGGCGAGCCCGGTGGCGTGCGACCGGTCAGGCCTGCGGCACGGGCGCGTTCACCCGCTCGATCGCGCGTTGGACAGCGGGACGCGCGGCCATCGCGTCGTACCAGCGGGCGACATGCGGCGTGTTCTCGAAGCTCACGCCCGCGAACTCGCGTCGCCAGAGCCAGCCGAAATGGGCGATGTCGGCCACCGTGAAGGCGTCGCCGGCGACATAGCAACGTTCGGCCAGGACCCCGTCGAGTACACCGAGCGTCCGGTTCGCCTCCGCCGAGAAGCGGGCGATGGCGAGCGGCTGCGGCTCCGCGGCCTGGCGTTGAAAGAAGCCCGCCTGCCCGAAGGCCGGGCCAAGCCCGGAGGCGTGGAAGAACAGCTGCTCGAATACGCGCGCCCGGCCTTCGCCGTCCGGCGGCATCAAGCGGCCGCTCGTTTCGGCGAGGTAGACCAGGATTGCCGCGGACTCGGTCAGGACCAGCCGGCCATCGGCCGCCGCCGGGTCGATCAGTACCGGCACCTTCGCGTTCGCGTTTAGCGCCAGGAATTCAGGCGCCTTCTGCTCGCCCTGACGCACGTTCACGCCGTGGAGGCGGTATGGGAGGTCGAGTTCCTCCAGCGCGATGAGGACCTTGATGCTGTTGGGCGTGGCGAAGGCATAGAC
This sequence comes from Methylobacterium sp. WL64, assembly GCF_008039945.1. NCBI lineage: Bacteria > Pseudomonadati > Pseudomonadota > Alphaproteobacteria > Hyphomicrobiales > Methylobacteriaceae > Methylobacterium > Methylobacterium sp. WL64. The sequence continues at coordinate 2,812 of NZ_VRVA01000061.1, read as the reverse complement.
CTCGAACATGTCCGCGTTGCTCCGGCTGGGTCACCGCAGCGGCGCGGTGAAGACGGCCGGACTGATGCGCCTCCCCCGATGGACAGGGCAGAAGGCCCGAGGCGATAACGCTCATTCCAGGGAGGCATGGCGTGGACCGGTATCAGGCGATGGCCACCTTCGTGCAGGTCGTGGAATCGGGCTCCTTCTCGGGGGCCGCCCGACTCCTGAATGTCGGCCAGCCCGCCGTCTCTAAGACGATCGCGCAGCTGGAGAACCGGCTGCAGGTCAGCCTGCTCGTCCGCTCGACGCACGGCCTGAGCCCCACGGAGGCGGGCCTGCGTTTCTACGAGCGGGCGCGGGCGGCCATCGCGGAGGCGGACGAGGCCGAGCGCGCCGCCCGCGGCGCGGGGGCCGGTCTTTCGGGACGGCTGCGCGTCTCGGCGGCGACCACCTTCGCCCGGCTTCACGTGGTGCCGATGCTGCCGCGCTTCCTCGCCGAGCACCCGGACCTCGACATCGAGATCGTCCTCGACGACCGGGTGATCGACCTCGTCGGCGAGGGGATCGACCTGTCCCTGCGCATGGGGGCGCTGCCGGATTCGGCCGTCGTCGCGCGCAAGCTCGCCACCGGCGGCCGTTCGGTGCTCGCCACGCCCGCCTATCTCGCCCGCGCGGGCGAACCGCGCAGTCCCGCGGACCTCGCCGGGCACGAGGCGGTGGTCTACAGCCGGCAGCCCGATGCTTGGTCCTTCACCCGGGACGGCGCCGAGATCTCGGTTGCGGTGCATGGCCGCGTCCGGGTCAGCGCGGCCGAAGGCCTGCGTGCGGCCGTGCTGGCCGATATCGGGCTCACCATCGCGTCGGACTGGATGTTCGCCCCCGAACTGGCGAGCGGCTCGGTCCGGCGGCTGCTGCAGCCCTGGGCATTGCCTATGATCGATCTCTGGGCGGTCTTCCCCACCGGTCGCATGGCCAGCGCCAAGGCGCGGCTCTTCGCCGGCTTCGTCGAGGCGGTGATGGCTGAGACCCGGGAGCCCCATTCCGCGACGGCATAAGTCTTATCGCTGCGCGCCGTCATCCGTCGCCGGGCGGCGCCGTCTACCTCGTCCTCACGCCGACCAACGGGGCCGGCCACCACGAGGACAGCACCGATGGCCCGTTTAGAGACCTACCGCGACGCGTTCCCCAACGCCCGCCTGACCCGGAAGCCGAACGGCGTGCTGGAGGTCATGCTCCACACCGAGGGCGGCAAGCTCGTCTTTAACGGTCACACCCACGAGCAGTTCGTCGACCTGTTCCACGCGATCGGCGAGGACCGCGACAACCGGGCGGTGATCCTGACGGGGGCGGGGGACGCCTTCATGGACGCGATCAGCCCCGAGGGCTTCGATTTCTTCACGCCGCAGGGCTACGACAAGATCCTGCGGGAGGGCCGCAAGGTGCTCAGCAACATCCTCGACATCGAGGTGCCGATGATCACCGCGCTCAACGGACCGGTCCTGCTGCACAGCGAATACGCGCTGCTCACCGACATCGTGCTGGCTACGCCCGAGACGGTATTCCAGGACAAGCCGCATTTCGAGTTCGGGATCGTGCCGGGCGACGGCATACACATCCTGTGGCCTGAGGTGATCGGTTCGATCCGCGGGCGGTACTTCCTGCTGACGCGGCAGGTGCTGGATGCCCAGACGGCCAAGGATTGGGGCGTCGTCAACGAGATCGTGCCGCAAGACCGACTGCTGGCCAGGGCGCACGAGATCGCGGACGGGATCGCAGCCCTGCCGCCGCTCACCGGCCGCTACACGCGGATCGCGCTCACGCAGCGCCTGCGCCGGCTCGTCGAGGAGGGCACCGGCTACGGCCTGGCCCTGGAGGGCATCAGCGCCGCCGACGTGGCACGGACCATGGCCGCCCAGAACTGAGTGAGCGCCCGATCCGAGCCATCCCACGGCGTGTCGGACCCGCGAGGATGGCCCGGCACGCCGGAAGCTCAGAAGTAGGCCCAGATCTCTCGGGCGATGTCGTCCCCGTTCGTCTCCAGCGCAAAGTGGCCGGTGTCGAGGAAGCGGACCCGTGCGTCCGGGATATCGCGCTTGAACGCCTCGGCTCCGGGCGGGATGAAGAAGGGGTCGTTGCGGCCCCATATCGCGAGGAGCTTCGGGCGGCGCTCGCGGAAGAAGGCCTGGACCAGCGGGTAGCGTTCCAGGTTGCGCTTGTAGTCGAGCTTGAGCTTGACTTGGCGGTCCGCATTGCCCGGTCGCGCCAGAACGGCGGCGTCGAGCGTGTACGACTCGGGCTCAATGACCGACGGGTCGGGCACCCCGTGGAAGTAGGGTGCCTTGACGCCGTCGAGGGTCATACGGGCGCGGATGGCCTCCACGGCGGCCTCGTTCGGCTTTTCCCAATAGGCTCTGAGCTCGACTTTGGCCAATTAGGCGGCTTGGCAGAGAGCGTAGGCCCAGGGTGGCGGCAGACGGAACCGAGGTTTCCTGCGGTCGCGTTTGCGACGTGACGTCGATAAACCCTCCTCGCGCCAGATCGCATAGCGGACGACGGCGAGGGCGTCCGAGAATGTAGGCTGGGGCTTGGGGTACCACGCCGTCGCTGCGATCTGCCGCCGCTGACGGGTTGGGAGCAGCTGGGCCATTAGGGTGACGATTGAGAACAGGGCGAGCAGGCAGGGCGTCGTGCGGGCAATGGCTTTGTCGGACCACTGACGCTGGGTCTCGACGCCGAGATGGGCGCGTGCCTCTTGGAAGGTAACCTCGACCTGCCAGCGTCGGACGAACCATGTCACGATTTGTGTCGGATCTCGTACGGGGTCGGTGCA
>NZ_VRVA01000060.1:0-34373 GCF_008039945.1 Methylobacterium sp. WL64 | reverse complement strand
TCGCGATCCTGACCAAGGGCCAGATGATCGCCGAGGACCTCGGCATCAAGCTCGAGAACGTGACGCTCGACATGCTCGGCCGCGCCAAGCGGGTGCGCATCGAGAAGGAGACCACCACGATCATCGACGGGTCCGGCGAGAAGACCGACATCGAGGGCCGGGTCTCGCAGATCAAGGCGCAGATCGAGGAGACCACCTCGGACTACGATCGCGAGAAGCTGCAGGAGCGCCTGGCCAAGCTCGCGGGCGGCGTCGCGGTGATCCGCGTCGGCGGTTCGACCGAGGTCGAGGTCAAGGAGAAGAAGGACCGCGTCGACGACGCCCTCCACGCCACCCGCGCGGCTGTCGAGGAAGGCATCGTCCCGGGCGGCGGCACCGCGCTGCTGCGCGCCAAGAAGGCCGCCCAGGGCCTCACCAGCGACAACCCCGACGTCCAGGCCGGCATCAAGATCGTGCTGAAGGCGCTCGAGGCCCCGATCCGTCAGATCGCTTCGAACTCGGGCGTCGAAGGCTCGATCGTCGTCGGCAAGATCCTGGCCAACGCCTCGGAGACCTACGGCTTCAACGCCCAGACCGAGGAGTATGTCGACATGCTCCAGGCCGGCATCGTCGATCCGTCCAAGGTCGTCCGGGCGGCGCTCCAGGGTGCGGCTTCCGTGGCCGGCCTGCTGGTCACCACCGAGGCGATGATCTCCGAGCTGCCGCGCAAGGAAGCCCCGGCCATGCCGGGCGGCGGCGGCATGGGCGGCATGGGCGGCATGGACTTCTAAGCCGGCTCCAGACCTCGACACGACGACCCGGCGCGGGTGCCTTTCGCGGCCGCGCCGGGTCGTCATCTGTAAGCCGGCCCGGATCATCGATCCGGGCCGGCGCCGTCCGCAACGGCGACCCCGTCCACACCGCACCAAGCGGGCCGATGCGGGTTGTCCCTGGTGCCGGTCGGGAGATTTCGATGCGCGTGCAGACCCATCGGGACGGGATCGTCCTGGCCCTCCGCCCGCCGCTCGCCCCCTGCGTCGTCATCCTGGCGCTGGTGACGACTGGCCTCCTGGCGGCGCCCGCCCCGGCCCGGGCCTGGGGCGTTCCCGGTTGCAGCAACCTTCCCGAATACAATCGCGCGCTCGGCGCTCTCCAGGGCATGACCAGCGCCTGCGACATGAGCGTCGCGCGTGCGCGCGAAGTCATCGCGGAGCATGACGGCGTCCCGGTGGTCGTGCCGCAGGCAGCGCCGCCGCCCCGGGTCCAGGTCCGGCGCCACCCGGCCCGGCCCCATCACAGGACACCGCGCAAGCGCCGCAATACGGCCCGCGCCTCCTGAGCCGCACCGTCGTCGTCCCGAAACCCGGCGCCCCCTTCGGGATGATGCTCCGGCTGCGCTAAAGTCCGACGGCGGCGTCGTTGGCAGCCGGCTCTGTCCCGCTTTCCGTGGGGATGAAGGATACGCTCCGTGCGGCTTGATCTCGGTCACAAAGGCGATTGGATCGTCGATCCCCGCGAACTCGCGTCGCGTCTGGGCGTCACCATGGCCGTGCTCAAGCAGCAGGAACGCCTCGGCCAGGTCGAGGCCCGCATCAAGCCCGGTTCGGGCGCGGAGGCGGATCAGACCCGCGTGACGGTTCGCCTGCTCGACAAGGGCTGGCGGGGCATCTTCGATGGGAGCGGGGCGCTCATCGCCGAGGAGCGATGGTGACGGGCCGCCCGGAGCGATTCGTGGCCGGGCAAAAGGTCATCGCGGCCAAGAAAGCCGCGGCGCCGGGACAATGCGTGGTACAGACCTGAAGAGATTCCGCCGCTGCTCTCGCCGAGGACCGACATGAACGCCTTCAGATGGCTTATGGCCAAGGTTATCGGCTTCCTGTTCTCGCAGACGATCGACCACAAGAACCGCAAAGCTGCTGCCGACAAGGAGGGCGGGACCTACGATGCGGCCCCGGCTTATCAGTCATCCGGGTTCGAAAGTGATTATCATGCAGCGACCAACCTGCTGAAACAGCGGATGGACAAGAACTTTCCCGATAATTTTCACGCCCGGCTGGGGTCGCAGGCCAACAGCATGTACGATTACGGCGAGGACCGTGCGGAGGCCGTCGACACGGCCTCGACCGCAATCGCGATGGCGCTCCGGAACGGTGCGACCGTCAGCCAGGCCGCGGAGGCCGGCGCAGCCAGTGTCGGCATCTGAGGACGTCCGGACGGCTGCGCGCTGCCCGATACCGTCTGCAAGAGGGTCGTAACCGGGGGAGAGACGCCGCGGGGCTTCGGGGGCTCCGCAGCGTTACCGCGGGGCGGCCTCGGATCCCATCACCAGAGATTGCGCGGCAACCGTCGCTTCCAGCGCTCGCCGGCCTTGAGGGTGTCGCCCTGCCGGGAAAGCCGGATCGGGCGCGTCGGCATCGCGGCCGGCTGGCTCACGACCGCGACCGGCGGCGGGGCGAGAACAGGCCGCGCCACCGCGACGACCGGCGTCTGCGCCCGCTTGGACGGCACCTTCGAAGCCGGCTTCGAAACGGCCTTGGCACGGCGCACCCGTGGCAGGCGCTCGACCGATGGGGCTTCGTCCGCCGCGTCGGCCTCGGGCTCGCTCGCCGTCGCGAACATCGGCACGAGGCTCGGCAGCACCCGGCGGGCCGGGGTCTCGGCCGGCACCGGCTCGACAGGAACGGCGGGCGCGAATGCGGCCTCGGCCGGCTTGTCGGCGGTGTCCGGCGGAATGTCCCACCACTGGTCGGGATTGTCGCGGTGCCGCGTCGTCGTATCGACCAGCGCGACGCGGGAGGTGCGGGTATGCTTGACTTCGACCGTGAACGGCCGCGCGCTCCGGCGCTTCATGTGTGCGGAATTCCTGAGACTAACGTGCCCGGCGGCGCAAAATGTGCCGGCAACGTTCAAGCATCATACGGGACTGAACCGCGCGTTGTCGAGCGCGGAGATCAACAATCCTGTTCGTGCAGCATAGGCTTTTGGGATGACCTCAAGTGCCGCGGCTCCATAGCACAGTCGAAGTACTGCCTTCTGCGCTTCACGGTTGTGGCGGCGGTGCCGATTTGGGCCGATCGGGTTCGCGCGTCGCCAACCCGGGACCGGCGGCCGAGCCGGCGTCGAAACCGGGCCGTTCAAGGCTGGAGCGTCTCTCGCGCCGCGCGCCTGCGCCTCTGGACGGCCTCGCGGACATGCGTGACCAGCAGGGCGACGAGGCGCATCTCGACGCTCTCCGTCCGCCCGTGCGCCTCCGACCGGATCGCCTCGGCGGCGAGCGCGTCGGCCTCCCGCTCCAGCCGTTCGAGTTCGGCGGGCTCGGCGCCCGACACGGACAGCCAGATCTCCAGGAGGCGCATGACCCGGGTCGGCGGCCGCCGCGGCCGGAAGCGGCGATACAGGCCGATGCCCGCCGCGCTCAGCGAGGCCGCCGCGCTGATCATCAGCCCGAGCCAGTAGGCCCCGTTCTGGGCCTGATCCGCCAGGCTCGGCTGGTTTCCGGTCAGGTAGGAAGCGGCACCCGGATGGATGGGGAGCGCCTGGACCTTGTCGTCGGTGTCGGGCGCCTCGATGCCGGCCAGGTCGTCGTCGAGCGCCACGAGCCGCGGCTTGCCGGTCAGGACCTCGCGGGTGATCTCGCCGGCGAGCCAGTCGGGCATCGCGCCCCTGGCGACGAGCCGGTGGCTGACCGACAGGGTGGTGATGTCGTCGCCCGGCGCCGGCAGGGAGCCCAGGAAGGCGCCCTTGGGCACGTCGATCGTGTCGAGTACGGGATGCTCCTTGGCGATCGCCGCCGCCTCGTCGACCTCGAACAGCTTCACCGCCCCGGAGCCTTTGCGCAGCGCCGTGAACAGCGGCAGCCACAGCGCGCTGCCGACCGGGGCCACGACGAACATCGAACCGATCTGCCGGGTGCGGGCGGCCTCGGCCAGCTGGTCCAGGCTCAGGATCCTGCGATGCACGCTGCCCAGCGGCACGCCGAAATGGGTCAGGATCAGGTCGAGCAGCCGCGGATCGAGCTTTCGCCCGTCGAGGAGCCCGACCGTGCTGCCGCGCAGCTTGGCCACGCTGTCGACGGCGCTGCCGCCGGGCGCGACGAACACCACGGCGTCTCGGCGCAGGATGACCAGGGTCTGTCCGTCCTTCGGGGCGGCATCGCTGCGCACCAGGGCGAGCTGGGTCTTGCCCCGGTCCAGGGCCTCCGCTGCCCCGAGGCGGTCCGGCTCGAAGATCGTCCGGATGCGGACCCGCGGATGCCGGGTCTCGAAGAGCTGAGTCAGCGCCTGGGCCGCCTCTCGATCCTCCGTGCTGGTCTTCGCGACCGCGATGTCGAGGGCGAGCAGGCCGAGCAGCAGGTGGACCAGCACGGCAACGATCGCGGCGCACGCGATGACGCTCAGGGCGATGAGTGTCGTCTTGGACCGCCCGATCATCCGTGCCGCGCTGCCTGCCGAGCCGACAGCATAACGTGAGAGGGCGCCTAAGGGTCCGGGCCGACCGCTCGCCGTCCGACGGCGACCCTTCCGCGTCGCATGGGTCCGTGAACCGGAGGGCGGCTCACGGACTTCTCCATCCGCCGGGGCGATCCGTTCGTGCCGCGGCAGGAGGAATCCCGATGCGCATCCCCTCTCTCGCAGCGCTGGCCGGTGTCGGCCTCGTCATCCTGTGCCTGCCTGCTGCGGCCGTCCCTGCCGGTCCCGGCGCCGGATTGGCCACGCCGTCCGCCCTGCTCACCCAGGTCCGGATGCGGCGCCACCACATGCGCCGGGGCAGCATGGCGCGGACGCAGCGGAAATATCCGGGTGCGAGCTTCGTGCGGAACACCACGCGGGGCGCGCCGGCCGGCAGCAGCGGCGGCAACGGCACGACCGGCAGCTACGCCGCCCCGAGCGGACGCTAGATCTGGTCCCGATCACGGTGCGATCGGGGTCATCGCTCAGGCCTCGAAATAACGCGCTCGCTTGCGCCGAACCGGCCTACACGTCGCCGGCGAGCAGGCTGGCGCGTCATGCCGGATACCGGCACCGGAGCGATGCACGCGCTCCGTGATCCGCATCGTTCCTTCCGCGTGTCTTCCGAAAGCCGGCGGCCACCTTTCGGAATGACGCTTCAGCCTCCGGCCCCGTCGCGGCGGGCTTCTCGACCGGCGCTTCGGCTCGGGCATCCCTCCGACGCCCCTGCCGTCCTGGAGCGCCCGGTTCGATCCCGTGGGCTGCCGGAAGGAAACTCCGGCTCCCGCGGTACGTTTTGGCTCGAAGACCGTGTGCAACGCGCACCCTGCAACCAGGATGTCGAGGAGCCCATGATGCGTCAGGCCGTCTTTACTGTTCTTGCCCTCACTGCAGCCGCGCCGGCCCTTGCCCAGACCCATACCGGTCCGGCGCCGATCAAGCAGCCTGGACCGCCCCGGCAGGTGGCCCCCGGCACGCCGCCGGGAACGGTCGTCGTCCCGGACGGCGCCAAGAACGGCGGCCCCGGCACGACGGCCGTCATCGCGCCCACCGGCACGGGCGCGGCGACGATCACGACCGACACGGCCGCGGGCGGCAACGCCAGCCAGCCCGAGCGCGGTGTTCCCCAGACCGGCGGGGGCGGGAGCGGCGACAACGGCGGCGGCTGAACGATCCGCGTTCGCGCATCGTCGTGTTCAGAAAGCCGGCGGCCATCTTCCGAGGCGATGCCTCAACCGCCGCCACCGCCGCCGCCACCCGTTCCGGGACCGCCGAGATTGCCGTCCTTGTTGGGGGTGTTCCAATGGATGATGCCGTCGTCGGCCGGGCGCAGCGTCGTAGCCGGCGGCGGGGGGACGCCGAAGCGCAGCCGCTCGATCGTGCCGCGCCGATGCGGCCGGTCGGCCCCGCGATGCTGGGCGGCGGCGGGGTCCGAGGCGAAGCCGGCGAGCGCGATCACGAGCCTCATCGCCGTCGCGCGTCTCATCGGGCAACCCCACATCCTGCCGAGCGGTCTTCCAGCGCGTGATCGATACGCCGACGCGAGGGCCGCGTCCGTCCTGTCCGATCGGCAACGAGCCGCGACGCGTGCGGGTTTCCGCACCCTTCGCGGCCGCGTCCGCGGGCACCCGCGAGCGGACGAGTCCCGCGGTGGGAACGCTCGGCCGACCGGCCCGCAGGATCCGCTAACCGCGCTCCGGCATACCCAGTCGCGAGCCGCGTTGCGTATGGGCTCGACCGCTGGTGAGATCGGACGCTCCCCCGCCCCGTGAGCAGATCGGGGCGGGGCCGAGCGGCCGGAACCCCGGCGCTTGCGCCGACGCTGCGTCCGTGGCCGCAAAACGGCCGCACCTCCGCTGCCAGGATTCCCGCATGCGCACGATCTTCGCCGCCGCCCTCCTCGTCTGCTGCGCCACGGCCGCCTCGGCCGGGGAACCGCTCCTGGACGGTCCGGTGGCGGCTGGCGGCTTCGGCATGAGCGGCTCGGACTATTACGGCGACATCCGCAGCCGGATGCCGTTCACCCGCGAGGGCCCGCCGCGGCCGGTCGGCGTCGCCGACCTCGAGCGTGCACGGGCCGCGCGGATGCGTGCGGCGACCGCGTCCCGGCGGGTGGAGGCGCGGTCCTCGGCCCGGCGGCGCACGCCCCACGGCTGAGCCGGCCGGCCCCGACGCCCCGAGATGTGTTCGTTTGGCGCCCGGCACGGCCCCTGGAGCCTGCGCGGGACCCGGATCCCCGGGCCCGCGGCTTCCGCGGTTCAGGCCGATGCCCTGATGAGCTGGACCAGGCGCGGCAGCGCCGCGTCGGTCTGGTCGGGATGGCTGAGCCGGTCCGCGTAGTCGCCGATCGGGCGCGGCTTCCCGAACAGGTAGCCCTGCATCTCCCCACACGCCTCGTCGGCCAGGAACCGCCTCTGCGCGGGCGTCTCGACGCCCTCGGCGACGACCCCCATCCGGAGGCTCCGGCCCAGGCTCAGCACGGCCCGCACGATCACGGCCGCCTGCGGATCGACGCCGAGCTGCGCCACGAACGAGCGGTCGATCTTCATCTTATCGAACGGGAAGGCCTGCAGGGTCGCCAGCGACGCGTAGCCGGTGCCGAAATCGTCCATGCTGATCCGGACGCCGAAGCTCTTCAGGCGCCGCAGGATGTTGATCGCCCGGGCCATGTCGTTGATGATGACGCTCTCGGTGACCTCCAATTCCAGCCGGTCCGGCGACAGGCCGGTCTGGGCCAGCACGGCCAGCACCGTCTCGGGCAGGTCCGGCTTCTGGAACTGCCGCGGCGACAGGTTCACCGCGACCTTGAGCGACGGCGCCCAGGTCGCGGCCTCGCGGCACGCCTCGCGCAGCACCCAGTCGCCGAGCGCGATGATCAGCCCGGTCTCTTCGGCCAGGGGGACGAACACACCGGGCGGAATCTGGCCGCGCACGGGATGGGTCCAGCGCACCAGCGCCTCGAACCCCACCAGCGCGCCGGAGGCGCCGTCCACCTGGGGCTGGTAGTGCAGGCTCAGCGCGTTGTCCGCTAGCGCCTGCCTCAGGTCGCTCTCCAGCACCCGGCGCTCCTCCGCCTCCTCGTCCATGTCGGCCCCGAACACCCTGAAGGTGCCCCGGCCCTCCGCCTTGGCCCGATAGAGCGCGAGGTCGGCCCGCCGGTACAGGCATTCCGCGCTCACCCCGTGCTCCGGCGCCAGGGCGATGCCGACGCTCAGGCCGACGCCGATCCGCTGCCCGCCCACCTGGAGCGGTGCCGCGAACAGGCCGGTCAGGCGCTCGGCGACCGCGACGGCCTCCTCGGGACCGCCGGTGAGCAGGACGGCGAACTCGTCGCCGCCCAGGCGGGCCACGACGCCATCCCCCACCGACGACCGCAACCGGTCCGCCACGCTGCGCAGCAGGTCGTCGCCGGCTTGGTGGCCGAGCGTGTCGTTCACGCCCTTGAAGCCGTCGAGGTCGAGGTACAGGACCGAAGCGGTGCCGCCCCGGACGGCGATCTCTGCGAGGCACCCGTCGAGATGCTCCCGGAACAGGCCGCGGTTCGGCAGGCCCGTCAGGATGTCGTGGCGCGCCAGCCGCGCCACCTCGGCCTCCGCGGCCTTGCGCTGGGTGATGTCCGTAAAGGTCCGCACGAAGCCACCGTCCGGCAGCGGCACGGTCCGGATCTCCAGCACCAGGCCGTTCGGGCGCACGCGCTCGTGGACATGCGCCTGCTCCGGGCCGCCGCGCTCGATCCAGTCCCGGTACGACCGATCGGTGCGGTTGTGCTCGCGGTGGCGCAGCTGATGGCGCAGGACGGCCTTGTAGCTCGGGGCTCCCAGCATCATCGCGCGCGGCAGGTCCAGGAGCGCCAAGGCCCGCTCGTTGCACACCTGAACCGTGCCGCGCCCGTCCACCCGGATCAGCCCCTGGTCCATGCTGTCCAGGGTCATGTCGAGCAGCAGGGTCTTCTCGCGCAGGGCGAGGCCCTGGCGGGCCAGCGCCGCGTTGATGGTGCGCAGGTGGTCCAGCATCAGCGCCAGCGCCGCGAAGGCCAGGATCACCGCCATCATCACCGCGATGCCGCCCGCCACCGCGCCGCGGGCGAGGCCGAGATCCAGGGTCTCCTGCGCCGGGTCCGGGACCACGCGCGCCGCCGCCATGGCCAGGAAGTGCAGCCCGGCGATGGCCGCCGTCAGGATCGTGGCGGCGGCCACCCGGGTCCTGGCGTCGCCGCCGCGTCCGTGGACCATCAGGGCAGCGCCTGAGAGGCCGCAGCCGATCGTCGCCGCCACGACGGCCAGGGTCCGATCCCATTCGAAATGTCCGGGCAGCACCACGCCGGCGATGCCCAGGAAGTGCATGCAGGCGATGCCGCCGCCCAGGACCACGCCGGCGACGGCCTCCGCCCAGGGCGAGCCCTGATGCGCGGCGCGCAGGAGCGTGAAGGCGACGAGGGCGGCCGCGATGGCGACGATCAGGGACAGCAGCGTGGTGGCGACCTCGTAGCCGACGACGACACCGGGATCGTAGCCGAGCATCCCGATGAAGTGGGTGCTCCAGATGCCGGCGCCGGCCGAGAAGCTGGCGGCCAGAAGCCAGCTCGGCGCCCAGGCGCCACCCTTGCGCACGCGCTGCTCGAGCAGCAGGGCGACGTAGCACGAGATCCAGCAGACACAGGCTGCCAGGGGAACCACCCAAGGGGTGTGCTCGTCGGTCAGGCAGGCCAAAGCGCGGTACATGGGAGCCTCGCCACGCGGCAATACGGGCGCACGATAGCGCGGCCAATACTAATCAGAAGTTGCATTTCGGGATAAGAATTCACCCCTCGGGAGGGTTGTTCCGGGTCATCGCGTCGTCTCTTGCGCGGCATGACCAGACAGTCCCGGCTCGAACTCCGATGCGAGCCTGCCGGATCTTCGCGCCCGGCCCACCCATCCGGCACGGAGAATCGCCGTCGATAAGCGCGAAAGGCCCCGAAGATTGCTCTTAGGGACGGTTCTCAAGCCTGCCAGCGTGGCGGTTACATGCCGCCAGCGCGCGTCGGCCATGCCTCATGACCGGTGGCCCGGCCGTCGGACGCGCGGTAGGTGACGGCTCCTCCCAAGACGACCCCTTCGGGCCCGCTCGGCACAAGCCGCGGCGGGCTCTTTTTCGTTAAGCGTTTCCCCATACCCCTCTTCTGTACCCACGATCCGACGCCGGCCCGGCTCTCCGCCCGCCGCCGACGGATCGTTCGACGGCTTCCTTTGGCATCCCGCATGAAAAACCGCTTCGCGTTCCTGGCCTTGATGATCGTATGCGCGGGCCCGGCCCTCGCCCGGGGCGACCGGTCCGGGCCGGGCTGCGACGACCCGCAGACGACCGGCTCTCTGCCCACCGGGATGCGGGACCTGGACGCCCTGGCCGTCGAGTCCGACAGGGTCGCCGTGATCCCGCCCGAGGACAGCTGGCAGGAGCAGGCGCAGCAGAACGCGGAACGCCGCAGGCGGGAGCGTGCGGAAGGATGCGGGGTCGATTGACGGTCGCGGCATCGGGCGGGCCCACGCGCGACTCGCCCGGGCGGCCGCAAGCCGAACAGGAGGCGGGACAGCCCGCCACTTGTCGTTGATCCCCCGAGCAATCACCGCCACTGTACGCACGAATATGCCGACGCTGCCGGCAACCATCCGCGGGCGTGGACTTGAACGCGAAGGGCGATCCGACATGAGGCTTCTGGCTCTCGGTGCCGTCATGGCCCTCACGGCAGCACCGGAGGCGCTGGCGCAGAGCATGCAGGACGTCCCGGTCCAGCGCGACCTCAGGCGGATGGACCGGCTCGACAGGCGCCTCGACCGCGACGGCATCCGGCCGGTCGACCCGAACGTGACGCCGGACAATCCCGACGGCGTCGTCGGCTTCGACGGCGTGCCCGACAATTACGGCGACCGCGGCGTCATCGATGACGGCCCCCTGCCGCCTGGCTCGCCGGCCGATACCGACGACGACTGAGCGGCTGCCGCGCGGCGGGAGCGGTGCCGATCGCAGTGCAACCCAGTTCGCCGCTCGGGCTTTGATGTCACGCGCGCTGGCGCCCAGCCGGTCTCCGCTTCGGAGGTCCGCACGCTGCAGGCGATCGGGAGACGGACAGATGGCTGACGACACACCGGACGCCGACCGCGTCGCCCGGAGGATTGCCATGAACGTCTACGCCGCGTTCTGCCGGCAGGCGACGATGCCGGCCCACCCGCTCGAAGAGCAGACGATCCTGGCGCGGCTCGTCGAGGCGATCCGCCCCGAGGTCGGGACCGGTTCGCCCGGAGCGCTGGTCGAGGCCGCCAACGCGGCCCTGTCCGCATGGGAGCAGCGGGACCCCGAGATCCGCGGGCCGCGCGTCGTCGCGGTGAACCCGATCGATGGTGCCGTGACCGTCGGATAGGGCATCGTCCCGAAGGGCGGTCTCCGGCGTTCGGCGGGACGACGGGCCGCATTCGAATGGGAGCGCACCGTTCCAATTCCGCTGTCCGGCGCGATGGGCCGGCCGCGCGGGAGCGGTGACGAAGGGGGAGCGGTTTTGAGCAGGGGTGCGCATGCGCAGGGGTCGGTCCAGGTCTGGCGTATCGAAGCGGGCTTTGCCCGAGAGCCTGACGCAGCATCTCTCGGATCCGAAGATCCGGGTCCTCAAGACGCCGGATGGCCGACGCCGTTCCTTTCGCGCGGCCGGCGCTGTCCGGAAGGTCCTCGTCTCGCTCGTGACCCTCGCCGTGCTCGTGCTGGCCGGGGGGCACCTCGTGAACGCGTGGTAGGAAAACCGCGGCGGGATCGGCCCTACCTGAAACGGCCAGGCTGCCTATGTCTCCGCTGCAAGGAGCCGTTCAATCCATGATCATGATCATCATCTGCTTCCTCGCGCCATGGCTCGCCATGTTCCTGCGCGGGAAGGTTCTGCAGGGCATCCTCTGCATCATCCTCCACATCACGATCATCGGCTGGATCCCGGCGACGATCTGGGCCCTGGTGGTCACCCGCAGGGAAGCCGCCTGACACGCCGCCGGCGCTGACGAGGAGGTCCGCATGCCGCCCAAGCTCACCAAGACGATCATCGGGGCCGTGGTCGCCGTCGCGCTCGCGGCGGCCGTGTCCTACGGGGTCATCAGCCAGCAGACCGCCGATCAGATCCAGACCAAGGCCAACCAGACGCTGCAGACCGACCAGACCGCGCCGGGCCCGGCTCCGCAGCAGCAGACCCCGCCGCCGCCCCAGACTCCCAACCCGCAGTCTTCGAACCCGCAGTCTCCGAGCGATCCGAAGGCGTCGCCGCAGGCGCCCGCGGCCCGCCCGTAGGGAGCCGCGTCCCTCGCTCCACGACGCCGACGGGTCCCTGGGCCTGCGCCTTACTGGAGCGAGCCCGGACCCGGCGACATCGAGCGCCCGGCCTCGAGCAAGGCACGGATCTTCGCGGTGGCGTGGGCGAGGATGTCGGGGCGCGCCTCGTCGTAGGACGTTTCCGTGACGAAGCTCTGGAGCGCCTCCTCGATCCGGTCCTCGATCTCCTCCATGACCGTCAGGGCTTGCGGGCCCTCCCGGCGCAGGTAGGCATCCGCCAGGGCCAGGTAGGCCGCGCTGGCGAGTAGAAACGCGACCCCGTTGGCTTCCTGCGCCATCTCGGAGCCCGGCTCCGGGCTGCCGGCTTGGTCGTCCGAGAACTCATCGATCATAAAGTCATGCTCTGCACGGAATCCCTGCCAGAGCATGTCCCAGTTATTGCGGCGCACACAGCTGCAAAGACTGCGTATCAGCTTGACCGTAAGGCGCCGAATACTACTTTTGCGTCGATGATCTCAAATAATTGCACCCTGTGGTTGCAATTGCGCGCAAGGCTCCATCGATCCGTGTCGCCGCCGAGGGCGGGCCTTACGTCCTACACGATACCGCTGCCGTCGTACGGCCACGGCCGGCCGAGATGGGCCGCGACGGTGGCCGGATCGTCGCCGACCGCCCGCACGGCGGCCGTCACAGTCTCGACGGGCACCTGAAGGCGCCGCGCCCAGTACGCAGCCGAACTCGGGTCCTCGACGTTCACGCGCTTCGGCTCTTGGGACACATCGGACATGGCAACCTCCGCCGGGAGAACCGCCCGGGAGCCCGGACGGTTCAGACGCTGGGTACGGGGCGGGACGAGCCCCGATCCGTACGGATTACCAGCCGCCGTAGAACCGGCGCGGGCCGTCGTAGCCCCCGGGGCCACGCTCGTAACCACCCCCGTGGCCGTACCCATATCCCGGACGGCCGCCATAGGGGCCCCGGGGGCCGCCATAGCCCCATCCGCGATCGTTGGGACGGCAATGACCCCACGGGTTCGGATGGAAGCCCGGACCGCAGCCGCCGGCCACGTGCTCGATCAGCCCGGCGCTGTCGGGCGGGGCGTACCCGAACGGGGCCGCCTGCGCCGCCGTGCCGGTGGCAAGTCCTGCCGCGACGATCGCGGCGATACCGAGCATCCTGGAACGCACCATGACCCGATCTCCTGAACCCGTCGGCCCGCATCTGCCGGACCGGATGACCAGAGGATGTGGCCGGCGGCCTGAACCGGTTCCGGTCGGATCGTTCATCAATCCGACGGGGACTGGATTGATCGATCGCAGGGCGGCCTTCCGGAATGACGCATCAAGACAGCGTGTTCGCCAGTCTGGCGCGCTGCGAAGACCCGTGCGGACGCGCACGGCGCCGGATCGCCGGCAGGCGTAGCAGTGTGGGTGCCGGATCCGGAACGCGGTGCGCCGCCAGGGTCCGGTCCGCCGCTTTCGACGCTCTCACCAGTATGCCCATCCGTCTGTACCGTGACAGGCTGAACCAGCTTCATTTTGGAACGGGCCGGCGGCCAAATTGTTGAAACGCCATATTCACCAGAACAGGACAACCCGGATGCGCAAGCTTGCACTCGCTTCGACGGCACTGCTCGGACTAGGCCTGCTGGCGTCGGCACCTGCCGAGGCACGCGGCTGGGGTTATGGCGGCGGCTACGGTCATGGCGGCTACGGATACCGGGGCGTTGGGTTCCGCGGCGGTTACGGCGGCTATCGTGGCTACGGCGGTTACGGCCGCGGCTACGGCTACCGTCGCGGCATCGGCCCGGGCGCAGCCATCGGCCTCGGCATCGCCGGCCTGGCCGCGGGCGCGATCGTGGCCAACAGCTACGGCGGCTACGGTGGCTACGGCTACGGACGCCCGGTCGGTTATTACGGCGGTGGCTACGGCTACGCGCCGGCCTACGGCTACGCCCCCGCTTACGGCTACGGCGGCGGCTACGGTTACCCGGCTTACGGCTACGGCTACTGAGCCTTCCACCACCTGACGCTGGCGTTTGTCGGGGCACTCGGATTCGATCCGGGTGCCCCTTTTCGCAGGTGGAATGCACCGCACCCGAAGGCCTGAGGCCGCCCGGCCGTCGCTCCGGGCGGCGTCGTTCAGGTCAGGGTCGGATCATCGGCGGTGATGCCAACCGCCGTGCCGGCCGCCTCAGGGTGGGTGGAATCCGATGGGGCGATCGCTGCTCCAGCGGTGCCAGCGGGGGCCGTACCCGCCGACCCTGCGGTCGCCGTGGAACGTCGCTCGGACCACGACGGGTCGGGCAGTCGTTCGGTCGACGGGGCCGGGACGACCGCCTCTCGGCTTGTCCCGGCCTGCATCGGAGGCGGTTTTTTATCGATCGCGCAGGCTTCCTCGCGTGAGAGCCGCTGGGGCGAGGGATCGGTCATGTGACGGGTGCGTCTGTCCATCGCGACAACTCCCGGTTTGGCTGCGCTTTCAGCGGAGCAAGGCGCGCAGGTCGACCAGGGTGGTGATCAGCCCGATCGCAGCCAGGATGAGCATCAGCGCCAGGAACCCCACGATGATCCGGTCGAGCCAGCGATCCTCGTGGCTGCAGAACAGCGGTGGCTCTTCATCCAGCGGAGACCGTGCTTCGTCCCGGCTGCGGGGCGTGTGCTCGCGTTGCTTCCTATCCGCCATGTGAATCGTCGTGGTATCGGTCATGACGGCGCAAGATCAGGCCCACGGTCACGACCCTGACTGCTCCGACACGTAGCCGAGGGCGCTCCCGGCCGAGCCGCTGCTGTAGAGCGTCGAGAGATCGCCGAGCGACACGATGCCGACGAGCCGCTTGTCCCGGTCCAGCACCGGCAGGCGTCGGATCTGGAATTCGCCCATGGTCTGCGCGCCCGCAGCACAATCCTCGTCGGCGTAGCAGTACCGGACCTCGGTGGTCATCGCCTCGCGTATGGGCGTATCCGGCCCCTTGCCCGCGGCGACCGCACGCACCGTGATATCGCGGTCCGTCAGCATGCCGACCAGCCGGTCGTTCTCGCCGACGGGAACGACACCCGCGTCCAGATCCGCCATCAAGCGCGCGGCGTCCCGGATGCTCTGGTCTGATCGTACGACGGATACGTCCGCGGTCATCACGTCACTGATCGGCATGGCATTCTCCCAAATGACGGCAACGGGGCTCGTGATCGCCAAACGCGGCGGATCAGCAAGATCTACAACCGATCAAAGCAAGACCTGCGGCGGTGTTCCGATCAACAAAGACGGATAGCAAAGATATTTCAGGCATCTTTGTTGATGTGGTCGATGTCAAAAGAGATCATTCCGGCTGCGGGGTGGCGCCGACCTTGGCCTCTCGCCCAAGCCGTAAGATCAAGGTGTTACGGACGATCCGGTTCAGGCCGCCGGGACGTTCCGCGCCGGTCCGGCGGACCGCATCAGCTGTCCCAGCGACAGGCAGGCGGCCATGACGAAGATGGAGCAGCCCGGCACCCACATCAGGACGCCGCCGAGTTGCTGATCCTCCAGTGGCGTGTAGCCCCAGATCGGGGCCGTCAGCAGGTGGTCGGCGAAGAGCGGCCGGCCCGCGAAGGTCAGGATCGCTCCCAGAAAGCCCATCTGGATCGACGTGCCGATGCCGACGCCCAGGGCGATCAGCGCGTCCCGCCCGTCGGCCAGCACGGCCTGCCACACCATCAGGGCGCTGCCGAACAGGGTGATGTGCATCAGCCAGTAGACACGGTCGCTCGCGAAGGTGGCCGCGTACGGGGCGGGGCTGTGCCACAACCAGAGCACCATCGCGAAGACCAGCCCCGCGACGACGGGGCCTGGGCGTCGCGTGCCCGCCGCCTGCCGGCCGATCAGCGCTCCGAACGCCAGGACCGGGCGTCCCAGGATGACGAGGGGCGCACCGATGAGGGAGATCACCATGTGCTGGCCGACCCGGGCGGAGAAGAGCGCCACGGAGAGGGCGCAGAGCGGCGACACCAGGGCCAGGCCGGTGATACCCCAGCCGGCGAGGAACGAAGCGCGCTCCCCGCGGCTCAGCCGGGCACGGGTGCTGCCCACTCCGTACAACCCCGCGATCACCAGGAGGACCGCGATCAGGACCGGGTCGAGGTTCCAGTGCGCCATCAGCGTGCCCGGATCGGGCGGGCTGCCACAATAGGGGATCTGCGCCGGCATCGTGCGCCTCATCTCTTGGAAAACGATCGGCTGGAGCACGCGCCGCCGAGGCGGATACCAGTCCGGCGCAGGCGAGCGCGTCGAATCGAGGATTGGGAACGGCTCTAGAGGGCAGCGACGCCCGCTTCGGCCACGGCTTGGTCCTGCTTCGAGAACCCGCCGCTGACACCGACGGCGCCGATCACCGTCCCGTCGCGCTTGAGCGGGATGCCACCGGCGAAAATGACGACCCGGGCGTGGTTGCTCGTATGGATGCCGAAGAACTGTTCGTCGGGCTGCGACAGCTCCGCCAGCGCTTTGGTCGAGATATCGAAAGCGCGGGCGGTGAACGCCTTGTTGATGGCGATGTCGATGCTGCCGAGCCATGCCCCGGGCTGCCGGGCGAAGGCCAGGAGGTGGCCGCCCGCATCGACCACGGCGATGTTCATCGGCTGCTGAACCTGATCGCTGGCGGCCGTCTCGGCGGCGGCGATGATCCGCTTGGCGTCGTCGAGCGTGAGCATGGGCAATCTCCTTCGGGCCTCGGGAACCGGGCGAACGGTCAGAGCGGCGGGGCGATGCCGCCGGGCTTGCTCAGCGACTTCACGTAGGCCGCGATCTGCCACATCTGCTCGTCGGGGATCTTGCCGCGCCACGCGGGCATGCCCTTGGGGCGGCCCTCGTAGAGGGTGTCCACGATGTTCGGCAGGGAGCCGCCGTAGATCCAGTTGTCGTCCGACAGGGCCGGCCCGAAACCGCCGCCCCCGCCGGCGTGGCAGCCGTTGCAGTTGAAGGCGGCGTAGAGGGCCTTGCCCTGCTCGATCGCGGCCGGGTCGTTCTCATACTTCTTGGCCTTCTCCGCGCCGGTCGTCGGGACCGCGGCGCCACCGACGCCCTGGGGCGTCAGCACCACTTGAGGCTGCTGGTTGCCCGCGGGGTCCTGGGCGAGCGCACGGTGCAGCATGGGCCCGGACACCAGGGCGACGAGACCGGCGAGGAGGGCATGGCGGCGCATCATCGTTGCGAATCCTGGCGTGAGGGCGTTGGGTTCGGAGCGTCCTGGGTCTCCGGCGTGTCGAGGCGCGGCACGCCATAATCGACCAGGATGGCGTCGATCTCGGCTCGGTGCCGCCGCAACGCTCCGCCGATCTCCTGGGCGAAGGCGCCCCCGTCCTCCTCGCGGCGCACGGCGAAGCCGATGTCGAAGGCGAGCGGCAGACGGGCCCCGTCGAAGGGCGGCCGCACGAGGTGGACCTGAAGCGGCGGATCCTGCCGGGCGGCGAAGTAGCCCGCCAACGGCCCCCAGACGACGGCCACGTCGACCTCGCCCTTCGCGACCGCCTCGACGATCCGCGAGGGCGGGTGCGGCGTGCCGTAATCGCCGTAGAGATCGTAACCGCGCACGTTCGCCACGATTCCCCGTCGGGACAGGGCGTGGGCCGGGGGCGTGTTGTAGCCGTCGTCCCCGACCATCTGCACGCCGATGCGCAGGTCTTTCAGGCGCGGATCGTCGAGAGCGGTGATGGGTACGGCATCCGCCTTCTGCACGAAGGCGTAGCCGGACCGGTAGACCGGCGCGGTCGGTCGAGCCATCTCCACGCCGACCGGCAGGCCCGGCACCACGTCGCACAGGCCGGCATTGAGCGTGTTGCGGAGGAACCCGCGCCGCTGCGCCCACCACGTATAGGTGAGTTCGGCGCCGAGGTCCTTCGCGACGATTTCGGCGATCCTGTTCTCGAAGCCTCCCCCGGCCTTGTCGGAGAAGGGCAGATTGTTCGGGTCGGCGCAGACCCGCAGGTCGCGTGCCGCGGCCGGCTTCAGGGTCGCGGTCGCCAGCAGGGGCAGCGCGGCCGCCAGCGCAACGAGACGCGCGGCCATGCTAGGCCGGGTTCTTGGCCAGCTTGAAGACATACAGCGTGCCTCCGGCTGTTGTGTATTGCGGGAGGTCGCGCATGGCCGCCACGAAGCCGAGCGCCGCGGTACCCTCCTTCGGGTCGAGCCCGGCCGACACCAGTGCCCCGGACCAGCCGCCGACACCGTCGATAATCGAGACGTATTGGTGTCCGTCCGGCCCCTTCCACGTGGTGGGCTGGCCGATGATCCCGGAGCCGGTCTTGAACTTCCAAAGCTCCTTGCCGGTATGCGCGTCGACCGCTTTGAACCAGCCGTCCATGGTCCCGTAGAAGACGAGTCCGCCGGCCGTCGCCACCGCCCCGCCCCAGACCGGGAACTTCTCCTTGATCGTCCAGGCCTCCGAGCCGTCGGTGACGTTCCAGGCGGTGAACTCGCCGCGGTGGCCGCCGGGGCCCGGCTTCATGTTCACGTCGGCCCCGACATAGGGCGTGCCCTCGATGTACCCGACCTCGGACAGGCGCTCGTCCATGCAGAGATTGTTGTGCGGCAGGTAGAGGAAGCCGGTCTGGGGCGAATAGCTCGACGGGCTCCAATCCTTGGCGCCGGGCGGGCTCGGGCAGATGTCGCGCACCACGGTGTCGACCTTCGGTGCCTTCTCGGTGTTGTGTTTCAGCTTGCCGGTCTTCAGGTCCACGCCGAAATTGGTGTTGGTGTAGTGGTAGGTGCCGGCCGAGAGGACTTCGCCGTTCGTGCGGTCCATCAGGTAGACGTGGCCGTTCCGGTCCGGATGGACGAGGGCCTTGCGCGGCTTGCCCTTCCACTCGATGTCGAGCAGCACGTTCTCGTTGACGCCGTCGTGGTCGTAATAGTCGTGCGGGCTGAACTGGTAATACCACCGCGCGTTGCCCGTATCGACGTCGCGGGCGAAGATCCCGGCAGTGAACTTGTTGTCGCCCGGTCGCTGCTCATGGTTCCACGGCCCGGGATTCGACGTGCCGTAATAGACGAGCCGGAGATCCGGGTCGTAGCTGACCCAGCCCCAGACCGAGCCGCCGCCATGCCGCCACATGTCGGAGGGCCAGGACTTGACCCCGAGGTCCTTGCCCTTCTCCTGGTCGTAGAAGGGCTTGTAATCCGCCCCGATCTTCACGTCGGTATCCGGGCCCGTCGTGTAGGCGCGCCAGATCTCCTTGCCGGAGCCGAGATCCAGGGCCTTCGACCAGCCGCGTACGCCGAGTTCCCCGCCGGAATTGCCGACGATGACCTTGTCCCCCGCCACCAGCGGGGCCATCGTCATCGTCTCGCCCTGGTTGATGTCGCCGTTCTTGTGCCGCCAGACCTCCTTGCCGGTCCTGGCGTCCACGGCCACCGTGACGTTGTCGAGGGTGTTGTAGAGGACCTTGCCGCCCGCATAGGTCGGCCCGCGGTTGACCGTGTCGCAGCACGCGACCCCCTGCGAGGCGATCTCCGATTTCGGGTCATAGGACCACTTCATCGGGAAACCGGGCTTGGTCAGGTCGAGCGCGTAGAGGATGTTGGGGAAGGCGGAGACCAGGTAGAGCGTGTCGCCGACCACGATCGGTGCACTCTCCTGGCCGCGGTTCGTCCCGACCGAGAACGTCGAGGCCACCTGCATGCCCTGGACGTTGTCTTTGGTGATCTCGTCGAGGTCGCTGTAGCGGGTGAGCGCCGTGTTGCGCCCGGGGCTCGGCCATTGACCGGCGTTGTCCGTGTCGGCCTTCGCGGCGAAGGCCGGTAGCGTCGCCTTCGAGGCGCTTTCCGTGACGGGGTTGACGGTCGGCGTGAGGACCTGAGGGTTCTTCGCCAGTTCGTCCCCGGGGGGCGGCGTCTTGCCTGAGGGCCCCTCCGTCCCGGTCCCCTTGCCCGTCGCAGGGCTCCTGTCCCGGCCCGCATCCTGAGCGAACGCGACGCTGCCCCAGACAAGTGCGATAACAGATACCGAGGTGACGGTCAGTCGCATGATCGCTCCGTCGCAGCAGACCGGGCCAAGTCGATGCTCGCCCCCTGTCGAGCCAACCGCGATCTTCCATTCGGGTTCTCAAAGTAAGGGTTTTTATTGCGAAAATAATTCCGCCGGGATTTATGATCTATGTTGTTTCGGTAGATCGGTGGGAGATGAACGATAAACTTCAAGATAGAGTGTGCGGGGCCGGCCCCCCTGGACGGGTTCATCGCTTCATGAGGTAGCGCTTGCGCGAGGACAGCAGGTCAGGGCATCGCGACGGCCGGGACTTCCTGCTTGCCGGCGCGACGCTCGGCGTAGCTTTACTGTGTGACCCCGCCTGCGCGGCGGCGGCCCCGCTCGGGTACATGACCGCGTTCGGCACGCGGGCCGACGGCATCCTGCCGCTGACCTACGGCACGATGGCGATCTCCTGCCTCGTCTCGGTGCTGATCGCGGCCCTGTTGGCCTGGGCTCTCCTCCGCCACCGGGGAACCGACCGTTCGGGCAATCCCCGAGCGCTGGCCGTGGCTCGTTCGGGCGGCGGCCTGCCGTGGATCTATGTCGGCGTCGGCGTCTCGACCCTCGTGCTGTTCGGCGCGGCGGCCTGGACGATGGTGGTGCTCTCCACCGTGGCCCGGCCCGCGACCAAGCCCAGGCTCACGATCGAGATCACCGCCCGGCAATGGTGGTGGGGTGTGCGCTACCTCAGCCCCGATCACGCGCGCACCTTCACCACCGCCAACGAGATCCACATTCCCGTCGGCGAGCCTGTGGCGTTCAAGCTCGCGAGCGAGGACGTGATCCACTCGTTCTGGGTGCCGGCGCTGCACGGCAAGACGGACGTCATCCCCGGCCAGACCAACACGACCTGGCTTCAGGCGCGGGTGCCCGGCACGTATCGCGGGCAATGCACGGAGTATTGCGGGCAGCAGCACGCGCATATGGGCTTCGTCGTCATCGCGCAGGAGCCTGAGGCGTTCGAGACGTGGTATCGGCATCAGCTGGCGCCGACACCGCCGCCGACCGGCGACCTCGCTGAGGCGCAGACGACCTTCGCGGCCAAATGCGGCCTGTGCCACGCCGTGCGCGGAACGCCGGTGGGCGGCAGGCTCGGACCGGACCTCACCCATCTGAAGTCGCGCACGACCCTCGCTGCCGGGACCGTGCCCAACAACCCCGGTTATCGCGGCGCCTGGATCGCCGATCCGCAGCACATCAAGCCGGGGTCGAAAATGCCTCGTCTCGACATCTCGGGCCCGGAGCTCGCCCGGGTCCAGGCTTATCTCGATACGCTGGATTAGGAGACCGCCATGGCGCATTCACCGGCGGCCTCCCCCGCGCGCATCCCCGAGGCGATCGAGCGGCCCGGCCAGGACGTGCTCGACCGGCTGGAGCGGATCTGGCGGACCGAGCCCGGCCTCCTCGGGGTGGTGGCCACCGTCGATCACAAGATCATCGGCATCCGCTACCTCGTCACCGCCTTCGCCTTCCTCATCGCGGGTGGCCTGGAGGCCCTGGCGATCCGCCTGCAGCTCGCCGGCCCCGACCGGGCGCTGATCTCGCCGCAGGCCTACAATCAGCTCTTCACGATGCACGGCGTGACGATGATGTTCCTCTACGCCTTCCCCGTGCTCTCCGGCTTCTCGAACTACCTCTGGCCGCTGCTGCTGGGCTCGCGCGACATGGCCTTCCCCCGGCTCAACGCCTTGTCCTACTGGATCTTCCTGGCCTCGGGGCTCTTCCTCTACGCGAGCTTCTTCATCGGGCAGGCGCCGGACGACGGCTGGTTCAACTACGTCCCCTACGCGTCGAAGGTCTACAATGCCGGCCCCAACATCGACTGGTATCTGCTGGGCCTGATCTTCCTGGGCATTTCCACGACCGTCGGTTCGGTGAACTTCGTCGTGACGTTGATGCGCACCCGCGCGCCGGGCATGTCGATCAACCGCCTGCCGATCCTGGTCTGGGGCACGATGACCGCCTCGGTCGCCAACCTGTTCGCGGTGCCGGCGGTCAGCCTCGCCTGCCTGCTCCTGTGGCTCGACCGGCAGTTCGGCACGACGTTCTTCGATCCGCGGGACGGCGGCTCGCCGCTGCTGTGGCAGCACCTGTTCTGGATGTTCGGCCACCCATGGGTCTACGCCCTGGTGCTGCCGGCCATGGGCATCGTCTCGGACGCCCTGCCCACCTTCTGCCGCCGGCCGCTGGTCGGCTACACCCTGGTGGCGCTCGGCACCGTCGCCACCATGATCTTCGGCTTCGGCGTGTGGGTGCACCACATGTTCGCCACCGGGATCCCCGACCTCGCGCTCTCCTTCCTCTCGGCGGCTTCGATCGTGATCGCGGTGCCGAGCGCGGTGGCGGTCTTCGCCTGGATCGCCACGATCTGGGGCGGGCGACCTGTCGTCACCACGGCGTTCCTGTTCTTCGTGGGCTTCGTCCTGCTGTTCGTGATCGGCGGCGTCTCCGGCTTCATGACCGGCTCGGTACCGGTCGACTGGCAGTTGACGGACACGTACTTCGTGGTGGCGCACATCCACTACGTTCTGGTCGGCATCAACGTCTTCCCGGTGATCGGCGGAATCTATTACTGGTTCCCGAAATTCACCGGCCGGATGATGAACGAGCGCCTCGGCCGGTGGAACGTCTGGACGATGTTCGTGGGCTTCAACCTCGGCTTCTTCCCGATGCACATCACCGGCCTGATGGGGATGCCCCGGCGCATCTACACCTACGGCCCGGAGATGGGCTGGACCAACCTCAACCTCGTCACCACGATCGGGTCCTTCCTGTTCGCGCTCGGCGTGCTCCTGTTCCTCGTCAACGTCGCGATCAGCCTGCGGGGCGGAGCGGTGGCGGGCGACAATCCCTGGGACGCGCCGACCCTCGAATGGGCGACCCCGTCACCGCCGCCGCCCTACAACTTCGCGGTGATCCCCACCGTGGCGAGCCGCCATCCGCTCTGGGAGGACCGCCTCGATGCCGACGAGCGCACCGACCGCTCGCAGATCGACCGGGGTCTCCTCCTCGACCACGGCCGGGAAACCATCGCGACGACGGTGCTGGATGCCGAGCCCGACGTGATCCTGAAGATGCCCGGCGACAGCCAAGCGCCGTTCTGGCTGACGGTCGCCCTGGCCCTGCTGTTCGTGGCGCTGCTCCTCCACGCGTGGTGGCTCGCGGGGGCGGCGATGATCGGCACCGGCCTCGCCATTTTGGCCTGGCTCTGGCCGGAACGCGGCCTCGGGCAGCGGCTTGCCGCAGCGACGGGAGCCCCCGCCCATGGCTGATTCAGCAACGCTCGCACCGCCGGCGGACAGGACCCTGGAGCCCGCCGAGCGGGCCCTGCCGGTCGGCACGGTGAGCGACGTCCGCTCCTCCGGCATGCTCGGGATGCTGTTCCTGATCCTGACCGAGGCGACGATCTTTGGCTACCTGATCTTCGGATACTTCTACACGGCCGCCTCCGCGCAGGGCGCATGGCCACCGCAGGGGTCGCCCGGCCTCGGCTACGCCCTCACCAACCTCGTCCTCGCCGTCATCAGCGCCGGGGCGGTATGGTGGGCGGATCGCGCCATTCGCGTCGACCAGCCGCGCCCCGCCGCAGCCGGTCTGGCTGCGGCGTTCCTCCTGGGCCTCGTCTTCCTGGGCATCCAGGGGCTCGATTGGCGCGCCCATGCGAGCCTCACGGCCGGGGCCTACCGTTCCCTGTACCTGACGATCACCGGGGTCCACGTCGCGCATCTCGTCGTCGGACTCGGAATCCTGGCGGCCCTGAGCGGCTGGACGCTGCGCGGCTATTTCGGCGCCGCGCGGTCGGCGCCGGTGCGGATCGGGGCCGCCTACTGGTACTTCGTCGTCGCTGCCGAGGTCGCGGTCTTCGCGACCCTGTCCCTGTCGCCACACCTGAGTTAGCGCGATGGCACCGGACCTCGCCGCCGGGCATCCGGCACCTCAGCGCCACCGGGTCGGCCTCGTTCAGGTCGCCTTCGGACTTGCGGGCGCACCACTCGCCTGGGTCGGTCTGAGCCTCGTCAATTACGGCCTCGCGAGCCAGTCCTGCGCCACGGATGCGGCGGGCGCGACCTGGGCAATCCTCGGCGTGGCCGACATCCTGGGCCTCGGGATTTCCCTGGCCGCCCTCTGGTACGCGCACGCCGCGTGGCGACGCACCGGGACCGAGCAGGCGGGCGGCCAGCAGCGGACGCTGGAGATCGGGGAAGGCCGCACGCGCTTCCTGGCCCTATGCGGGATCGTGACGAGCCTCGGCTTCGCGATCGGAATCCTGTTCGCGTTCCTTCCCATCCTGCTGGTCTCGACATGCTGATCGATCGCCGTCGTCCCCGGCCGAGGGGGCCGCTCGCCCTCGCCGCGCTCGCCTGCGCTCTCTCGACCGCCGGCTGCGACGGTCAGGCCACCGCCGGCGATCGGACCGATGCCCATGGCGCGGTGCACCTCATCCGGAGTTACGGCTGCGGAGGCTGCCACGAGATCCCCGGCGTCGAGGGAGCGACCGGTCGGGTCGGCCCGCCCCTCAACGGGATCGGCCGGCGGGTCTTCCTCGCAGGGATGCTGCGGAACGAACCGCAATCCATGATCCGCTGGCTCCGGGATCCGCAATCCGTGGTACCCGGCAATGCCATGCCGAACATGGGGATCACCGAGGACGACGCCCGGACCATCGCGGCTTATCTCGCGACCCTCCGCTGAACGGATTCCGACGCCGATCGGACGACGATGCAAGATTGGTTCGGCGACGCGAGATTTCTGGACGGACTCTGATCCAGGTCGATTCGGGACCGGCGCCGCCGATGTAGATCGGGTCACCGGACATGCTCCGGTCGGCTCCGCCGGTTCTGACACGCCCCCGATCCTGGCCGGCGGAGCCGCCTCTCGTTCACACGCCGCCATGAGGATGGATCATGCCCCACACCGCCGCGACGCCTGACGGCTTTTGGGACACGGTCGCGGACCATGTCACCGCGAAGGTCCGGCCCGTCCTTCGACAGCGCCGGAGCGCGCGGGGTCCGGTCATCGCCTATCTCCGTGATCTGGAGACCGTCGCGCGCCGGGAATGCGAAAGCCGGGCGGCCATTCAGGTCATCGCCTCGGGTCGGCACGTGCTCGGAGACCGCAGCGAGATCGGCCCAACGGACGGCCCGTTCTCCCGGACCTGACGATGGCTCAGGAGCGCGATCGAGCGGGATGCCCGCCCTTCACGCCAAAGCAGCTCGACCGCAGAGGGCTGCCCGTGGATGCGACGGACCCGACAGCAGATGACAACCGATCCTCGCCGGAGGACGAAACAGCGGCCATCGATCCGGGCCGACGAGGTGAGCGAACTGAACCCGAACCGGATCGGCGAACGCTGAGCGCCCGATAAAAACCGGCCGCGTAAGGACTGCTCAGACTCGTAGCTCCATGCGCGAATGGCCCGATCCGCTCGGGCGTTTGGAGGCGGAGCGCCGGAAGCGAGGCCGCAGCCCGCCACCGAAGACTACCCGGGGTGATCGCCTGCGCGGTGCTCTCGACGGCCGTGATGGACACAAGGTCGAACGGCCGGTTCTGCGCCCATCGGCGATCCGGCATGGCATCGTCCGGCCGAAAGCTGACCGGCTGCGTCAGGGGTATGGCCCATCAAGCGGACGGCGCTACCGGCGCGGGACAGCGCCCGGCGAACAAGTCGGCCTTTCAGGAGACATCCGAGGGCGGCACTCGTTCACGCAGCGTGCGTCGCGCCACCAGCCCGAGCGTCGAGCCCTGCACGATGATGGTGAACAGCACCACCGCGTAGGTCGATGCCAGGATCGCGGGCTTGGCGTCGCTCTCCGGTATCGAAAGCGCCAGTGCCACGGAGATGCCGCCCCGAACGCCGGCCCAGGTCAGGAACGGCACGTTGCGGGGCGAGAGGTTGCCGCCCCAGCGGAAGGCGAGGAGCGGCGTCGTGACGGCCACCAACCGGGCGACGAGGACGATGGGAACCGCACAGGCGGCCAGTGCCAGGCCGCCGAGCTCGAATCGCAGCACCAGCACCTCCAGCCCGATCAGCAGGAACAGCACCGAGTTCAGCACCTCGTCGATCAGGGTCCACAGCGCCGAGACGTAGCCTTGCGTCTCCTCGCTCATGGCGTCGCGCGGGGCCCGGTCGCCGACAAGGAGCCCGGCGGCGACCACCGCGAGGGGGCCGCTGAAATGCAGCTTCTGGGCGAGGGCGTAGGTGCCCGCGACCAGCGCCAGTGTGATCAGCACCTCGACGGGGAAGTCGTCGATGGCGCGCATGGCCCGGTAGGCGACGTAGCCGGTCGCGATCCCCAGGACGAGACCGCCGCCGGCCTCCTGCAGGAGCAGCGTGGCGATGCCGCCAGCGCTCGTGGCCTCCCCGCCGGAGCCCGCCGCGAAGGCCACGAGCACGGTGAACAGCACGATGCCGATGCCGTCGTTGAACAGGGCCTCGCCCTGCATCTCGACCTCGAGAGTTTCCGGCACCTTGACGTTCTTCAGGGTCGCCAGCACCGCGACCGGATCGGTCGGGCTGATGAGGGCGCCGAAGACGAGGGCCCAGGAGAGCGGGACCGGCCGCCCGACGAGGTCGGCCGCCAGCCAGAACGCGCCGCCCACGATGGCCGTGGAGATCAGGGTGCCGAAAAGCGCCAGCGTGGCGACAGGCCAGGCCCGGTCGCGAAGCATGCGCAGGTCGAGGCTCATGGCGCCGGCGAAGAGGAGGAAGGCCAGCATGCCATTCATCACCACCTCGGTGAAGTCGACCTGCCTCAGCACCCTGGTCAGGTCCTCGTAGAGGTGCTGGCCCGGGAAGGCGAGGTCGAGACCGACGAGGGTGAGCGAGGCAAGCAGCCCCATCACCAGGAGGCCGATGGTATGCGGCATGCGCAGGAAGCGGCGATTCAGCCAGCCGAACAGGGCCGAGAGGGTCAGCAGCAGTGCGGCGAGGTCGAAGATCGAGATCATGGGACTCTCCCGCCCGCGCCGGAGCGGGCTGCGATGGGTTTGCCGGACTGGAGGCTCATCGCGGCTGGAGGCGTTCGGTCGCCCCGGCGGCGGCGAGCACCGCGTTGGCGGCGGCGACATCGTCGGCGTCCCGCTGCGGCGTCATCCTCCCCCGTTCCCCGGTCTGCCGGCACAGACGGACGAGAAGGGGGACGTGGTCCGAGCCGAAGGCGTCGAGGCGCTCGACGTCCAGCGTCGCGAACCCGCCTTCGTGGAAGACGTGGTCGAGGGGCCAGCGGATCCAGGACGAATGGGCGTTCCAGGTCGCGACGTAGCCGTAGCCGCGGCGCGGGTCGATCAATCCGGAGAGCCTGGCCATCCGCTCCACGGCGATCTCCCACGGCGTGGCGTTGAGGTCGCCGGCGAGGACGCCCGGCTCGACCCGGTCGCGCAGCACCGCGGCCGCCGCGTAGAGTTGGGCGTCCCGTCCGCGGGCGGATTGCCAGGGCTGCGGCGGCTTCGGGTGGAGGCCGACGAAATCGATGACCTCCCCGCTGCGCAGGGTGACGCCGGTCACGACCGCCGGCGTGTCCTGCCCGGCGAGATGACGGATGCCGCCGTTCACCAGGGGCAGACGCGAGAAGAAGTGGATGCCGTAATACGACCCCGTGATCCGCTGCAGGGCGTGGGGCATCGCGGCGAGCACGGGCTTCAAGGCCTCGTCCCACCACGTGTCGGTCTCCATGGCGAGGAACAGGTCGGGTTCCTCCCGCCCGACGGCCTCGACCAAGGGCGCGGCGTTCCGGTTCCCGAGTTGCACGTTCGCGATCAGCACGGAGAGCCTGCGCTCCACGGGGCATTCTTCGACCCGCATGCCGCCCGTCGGCCGATATGGCCACAGGATCCAGGCGTTGACCGCCAGTGCGAGGGTCACCAGCGCAAGAGCCGGAAGGGTCGACCTGGGAGCTCCCCGAAGGAAGGGAAACAGGGCCAGACCGACCGCCAGCAGGCCTCCGGCGAAAGGCAGGCGCGGAAAGTCGAGCAGCCGCACCGCCCACCACTCGGTCGGGATCAAGGGCACGAAGCTCGCGGCGGCCAGGATGGCGGCAAGCAGGATGAGCGCGTAGCGGGCGAGGGCCTTCACGGGCGGCGCCCGGCAGTTTGGCTCACCGCCAGCCGAGAAACGCCGGTCGGGCTGTCCCCGCAATCGGGGCAGGCGGAGCTCAGCGCATGTCCTTGGGCAGGTGCTTGATCGGGTCGGTCCGGCCGCCCTGGGTCTTGCTCTGGACCGAACCCTCGGACTGCATGACGTCGGTCGAGGACTGGATCGCGCTCGGCGGTGCGACCTGCCCGTTGCCCTCGTGGCGCGCGTTTCCGGCGCCCTTCACCGTCGAGGTTCCCGAGGGCAGCGTCCCAGCGGTCGGCTGGTCGATAGAGCTGGCCGCGGACTGCGCGCTCGCGGGGCTGGCAAACGCCACGCCGACGGCAAACAGGAGTGGGCCGACGATGCGCGTGGCGGCGCGACCGGACGCGGCCCGGGCGAGGTGGAGCGAATTCATGCAAACGGTCCTGTCGGATGGACGGCGATCGGGGGTGTCGATCTGAAACCCCGCCGGCCCCTTTGGTTCCTCGTCGGGCGCAGGGCCGCCGAGGCGCGACGATCCGTTTCCCGGGTGGTCCGTCCGTACGTCGAACGCGAAGCCGGGCCCGGCACGCTGCCGGGACGGCGATGTCGCCGTGGTCGAACCCGCCCCGTGACACACGGGGCGGGCCGTCCGAGGTGTCGGCTTACTTCGGCATCAGGACGCTATCGATGACGTGCACGACGCCGTTCGACTGGTTCACGTCGGCCTGCTCCACGAAGGCGCCGCCGCCCTTCTGATCGATCAGCGCCAGTCGGTCGCCGTCCATCTTCACCGTCAGGACCTGACCCTCGACCGTCTTCAGGTTGGCGTCGGCGCCGCCCATCTTGGCCTTGGCCATCAGTTCCTTGGCGTCGAGCTTGCCCGGAACGACGTGGTAGGTGAGCACGGCCGTCAGCGTCTTCTTCATGTCCGGCTTCAGGAGCGCGTCGACCGTGCCGGCCGGCAGCTTCTTGAAGGCGTCGTTGGTCGGCGCGAACACCGTGAACGGGCCCTTGCCATTCAGGGTGTCGGCGAGCCCGGCGGCCTTCACGGCGGCGACGAGGGTCGTCAGGTTGCTGGCCTTGGACGCGTTCTCCACGATGGTCTTGCTGGGCATCATCGGCGCGCCGCCGACCATGGGGGCGGTCTCGGCGAAGGCCGGCGCCGCGAAGGCCAGGCCGGAGGCGAGAAGGGCGGCAGGCAGAATCGTACGCATCATAAAGGGTCCTGTAGGCGTCATCACGGCTCGATCGTCGAGGCTCGTCACGGCGTTACGGGATGATGAGCGTTCGGGTTTCACAGCCTAGATCACAAGAAATTCATCGCCCCTGCGTAAATGACGCGGGCTTAGTTTTTCTTCATGCCAGTTTGCTCGACATTATGCTGACGCTTGATTGTCAGCGGCACGGTTCCCGGTCCCTGACGAGCGGGAAACTAGCCAAATAGTCACACGCGGGCCGTCGTTTTTTCTGAACGTTTCCTGAACGCGAACGTTGGGGCTCCGAACTGTGCAGCCGGAACGGGGACGAGTCCGGTCCCGTCAGGGGCGATCCGAGCGGCACCTTCGAACCAACACTCGGGAGATCTTCTTGCTCTATCGCACGTTCGCCGCCGCCGTCGCGCTCGCCTACCTGTCGGCCCCGGCCCTGGCCCAGACGACGCCCGCGGCCCCGGCTCCCGGCACCGCCATGCCCGCGTCCTCCGACATGACATCCTCCGGCCGGGGGATGACGATGGCCGACACCGCGACGGTGAAGCTGAAGTACGTGACTGTGAAGCCCGCGGACGTGATGTCGTCCAAGCTCATCGGCACGACCGTCTACAACAACAAGAACGAGACCGTCGGCGAGATCGAGGATCTCGCGATCGAGAACGGCAAGACGCTGACCGGCGTCGTCGTCAGCGTCGGCGGCTTCCTCGGCATCGGCGAGAGCTACGTCGTGCTCGATCCCGCGACGCTCGCCATCAGCGAAAAGGACGGCACGTGGGCGGTCCACGCCGACACCGACAAGGACACCCTCAAGAACGCGCCGAAGTTCACCTACTCGAAGAAGAAGAGCTGATCGGCCCCACGGAAGGAGAGACGACCATGAAGCACACCATCCTCGCCTCGGCGCTCCTGGCCGGTCTCGGCCTCGGTGCCTCCACGATGCCGTCGTCGGCCCTGCCGATGGCCATGACGGGCGTCGCTCCGGCCGCGAACGCCGACCTCGTGCAGGTGCGCATGCACCGGCGCCATCGCATGCGGCAGGGCTCGGCGAGCCGCGGCAACGCCGCCATGCCTTCACGGGGAGCCCGCGGCCAACAATATGGTGGAACCACCGGCGGCCCGCGTCGCTGATCCGGCTGAGATATGATCCGCGGGGGCCTGCCGCCCTCGCGGACCGAAGATGAAGCGCCGCCGGCTGGCACATCCGCCACCGGCGGCTTTCCCATGAATCGGGATCCCGCATGATCTTTTCGGAAGCGCTGGGACGCCTCGAAGGGCTCGGCCGCTCGGCCGCCGCCCTCGTGCCGGGGCTCGTCATCGCCCTCGTCCTGTTCGGCGTCGGATTGCTGATCGCCCGCGGCGTCCGGGCCGCCGTCCGCCGGGCCGCCGAATTGCGGCAGGCCTCGCCCGGCTCGGCTTCGGTCCTCGGCCGCATCGCCGGCGGCATGACGATCCTGGTGTCGTTCCTGGTCGCGGCCTCGGTGGCCTTCCCCTCCGTCTCCGCGGCCGACCTGTTCAACCTCCTCGGAATCGGCGGCGTGGCCATCGGCTTCGCCTTCCGGGACGTGCTCCAGAACCTGCTGGCCGGGATCCTCATCCTGCTGACCCGTCCGTTCGTGATCGGCGACCAGATCCGGGCGGGCTCGCACGAGGGCACGGTGGAGGACGTGTGGGTGCGGGCCACGGTGCTGCGCACCTACGACAATCAGCGGGTCCTGATCCCGAACGCGACGCTGTTCGTCGACAAGATCACGGTGATCACCGCGCACGACAAGCGCCGGCTCGCCTTCCCGCTCACCATCGGCAACGGCGACGATATGAAGGAGGCCCGCCGCGTCATCGTCGAGGCCCTGCGCGGGACCGGGGGCGTGCTCGCCGACCCGGCGCCGGAGGCGCTGGTCACGGGGCTCGGCGCCGCCGGCGTCGACATGACGGCGCGGTTCTGGATCGACCCGCCACGCCGCCGCGACGCGGTGGATGCGCTGGACCACGCGATCTCGAACGTGAAGGACGCGCTGACCGCCGCCGGCATCGACCTGCCGTACCCCACGAGCCAGGTGCTTCTGCACGACCAGACCGAGGCGTCGGACGGCGACCGCACCCGCCAGCGTGAGGGCTGGCCCGCCGGCAAGACTCCGCCGCGAGCGCGCTGGCAGGTGCTCCGCGCCGATCGTGACGACCTCGAACGCGAGGACGCCGAAGGCGGTCGTTCCGAGAGAAAGCAGGAGCCGGCATGAAGGCGCGCCTCCAGGCCTGGATCGAGTTCCTGGGCGACCTGTTCTGGCTCAGGCCCGCCCTGATCGTTCTCGGCTGCCTCGGGCTGGCCCAGCTCGGGGTCTGGCTGGAGACGGCCCACATCGCCAGCTACGACGCGTCCTCGCCGAACCAGAACTGGGGCTATTCCGGCGGCGCCGAGGGGGCGCGGGCACTCCTGAGTGCGGTGGCGTCCTCGACCATCGGGGTCGCCGGCACCACCTTCTCCATCACCATCGCGGCCCTGACGCTGGCCTCCGGCCAGATGGGCCCGCGGCTGCTGCGCAATTTCACCCGTGACGCCCGCAACCAGGTCGTCCTGGGCATCTTCCTCGGCACCTTCGCGTACGCGCTGATGGTCCTGCGGACGGTGCGCACGGTGCAGGAGAGCCCGTTCGTCCCGCACCTCGCGATCACCGGGGCCATCGCGCTGGCGCTGCTGTCACTGGCCACCCTGGTCTGGTTCGTCCACCACATCGCCGTCAGCATCAACGTCGAGACGGTTGTCGACGCCGTGCACCGCGACCTGTGCGCTGCCGTCGAGGCCCGGACTTGCGAGACGGCCGGTATGACGCTCCCGGCCCGGCTGCCGACCGGTGGCGGGGTCCGCATCGAGGGCAGCGGTTATCTCCAGGCCGTGGATGAGGACGGGTTGGCCGACTGGGCTCACGCGCATGGCGCGACCGTTGCCCTGCGCGTGCGACCGGGGGATTACGTCCCGAGGGGATTCCCGGTCGCGTTCCTCTCCGCTGGGATCGAGGACGTCGAGGTGGCGCTCAACCGGGCGCTGACCTTCGGACGCCGCCCGGCCGCCCTCCAGGATCTGGAATACTCGATCCGGCAGCTCGTCGAGATTGCAGTCCGCGCGCTGTCGCCGGGCATCAACGACCCGTTCACGGCCGGAAGCGTCGTCGACCATCTCGGGGGCGCCCTCTGCCGCGTTGCGTGGCGCCACCTGCCGTCCGGAACGGTCGTGCGCGACGGCCGGGTCGTGCTCGTCGTTCCGGTCACCGACTATGACGGCTTGTGCGATGCCATGTTTCACATGATCCGCCAGAACGCCGCCGGCTCGGTGCACGTGCTGGCCCGGATGCTCGACGTGCTCACCCGCGTCGCCGAAGTCGAGCGTCTGACGGACCGGACCGCCGAACTCGCCCGCCATGCGGACCTCGTCCTCGCCGCGGCCCGGCGCGACGTCGCGGATCCGCACGACCTTGCCGACCTGGAGGCACGGCATGTCCGTTTCACGGTGACACGCATGGGCGGCGATCCCGCGTGAGCGTGCACGGCAATCCCGGACGCCATCGCCAAGGGCCATCGTCACGTCGTCCATCAGGCCGACCACCGACTGACCGGCTACGCGCTCCTGCTCCGCATCGCAGCATCCCCCTCGCTCGCGCCCGCTTCGGAACGACGCGAGGACGGCGTCACAAGGACAGGCCGACCTGCGACCAGAAGAGATAGTAGGCCGCGACCATCAGCGCCGCGTAGGCGGGCGCCAGGAGCGCCCCCAGCCTGAGCAGGTCCCTCGCCGTCCAGGCCGGTCGCTCGGTGCCCTGAAAGATCAGCAGCGCCTTCGAGGAGACCGGCAGGGTGAGGCAGTAATCCATCCCGACATTCGCCAGGAACGCGACCGCGACCGGGTTGAGGCCGAGCCTGTCCGCCAGGAGCAGCAGCGGTGGCAGCAACGCGACCACCCGTGCGGTGTGTGACACCATGTAGAGGTGCGCCGACAGGCTGAGCGCCGACAATCCGAGCAGGATCAGGAGCGTCGGGCTGTCGCCGTCCAGGCCGCTCGCCGACAACGCCGAGCCGATCAGCCATTTCGCGGCCCCCGTGGAGATGAGGGCCCGGCCGAGCACCAGGGAGGCGGCGATGAACAGTACCAGCCCCCAGTTCACGGCCTTCACGCCATCGTCCCAGTCGAGCACGCCGACGACCGGCATCGTCAGGACCACCGCACCCACGACCGCCACGGTGGCGATGCCGAACGGGTGATACCCCTCCGTCAGCCAGAGCCCCAG
The DNA here is from genome assembly GCF_008039945.1 of Methylobacterium sp. WL64. NCBI lineage: Bacteria > Pseudomonadati > Pseudomonadota > Alphaproteobacteria > Hyphomicrobiales > Methylobacteriaceae > Methylobacterium > Methylobacterium sp. WL64. The sequence goes on along the minus strand of NZ_VRVA01000060.1, from coordinate 1,122 downwards.
CATGGCGAGCACGACCGCGCCCGTCCGCCATTCCCGGGCGGAGAGAGGACCGGACGGGGCCTCGATCTCCGCCACCCGCCGCGCCCGCGTCTGCCGGTCGAGGAACAGGCGGCCGATCAGGAAGGTCGTGATCAGGCAGGCGGCCATGCCGAACGGCAGGCCCCAGAGCATCCATTGCCCGAAGCCGATGCTCTGACCGGAAAGCCGTTCCAGCAGGTCGACGGTGACGAGGTGCGAGCCGGCGCCCGTGAGGCTGCAGATCGTCGAGATGACGACGAGGGCGGGGATCAGCAGCCCGACGGCCTTGGCGAGACGCGGGTCGTCATCCGCCTCGGTCAGGCTGCGATGGAGCGGCAGGAGCACGGTCGCCCGCCCGGAGGTCGAGGGGATCAGGAAGGCCAGGGGGACGATGCCGAGCGTCAGGCGCCACATCAGGCCGCCGACCGTGGTCCCGCGCCCGGCGATCACGGCGGTGAGCCGGTCGGCGAGCCCGCTCTTCTCGACCGCCGCACCGAGGACGAAGGTGCCGATCACGAGCCACACCACCTTCGAGCCGAGGCCCTCGATCAGCGCCCGCTGCTCGACGGCCCGGACCGCGACGAGGAAGACGGCGGCGGCCACAGCGACGTAGGCCGCGCTCAGGTCGGTCAGGATCCAGAGGATCGCGGCTCCGCCGAAGGCCAACAGCGCGGCCCGCGCCGGCCAATCGAGCCCGTCGGGAAACCACACCGCCGCGGCAAGTGCTGCGAGGGCCGCCGCAGCCACCCGCTCCCGCGCATGAATCGCCATCAGGTTTGGTCGGTGCGGCTCGGGGGACTGATTAGACCCGCGGCGATCGGATGCCGGGGCGGGGTACGTCCCGCTATCAGGGACGGCGACAGCAACGGGCGTGCGCATGGAGATCCTTCCGCTGCCGTCGTCGCCGGATGACAGCGTAGATGACCATGAAAATGGCCCGCCGCGGCGATCCGCGGCGGGCCCTGTGACGATGGCTTAGAACGCCTAACAGAACGGCACCGAGCTTGGTTTTCAGCGTTGGTTTGGCATGGCCAGACTGCTTCTCCCCGATGATCTCTGGGATGAGATCGCGCCGCTCCTCCCGCCGCCTCGGCCGCGTCCGAA